>NZ_JBEPDC010000013.1:0-186984 GCF_040300065.1 Nonomuraea sp. NPDC000554
GGCCCGGCGACCGGCCGCGGCGCCGGAGCGGGAGGCGGCGCTGCGGGAGGCGGTGGCGGCGCACCAGCGGCCGTGCCCTCCTTACCCGTGCGGGCCCGAGGCCGCCCGGCTCGGGGCGAGCGCCATGCTGGACGTGAGCGACGGCCTGCTCCAGGACCTCGGGCACGTCGCGGAGGCGAGCGGCGTGCGGATCGAGCTCGATTCCGGCGCCTTCGAGATCGGGGAGCCGGTGGCGGCCGCGGCCGAGGAGCTGGGGGCCGATCCGCTCGACTGGGTGCTCACGGGCGGCGAGGATCACGCGCTCGCGGCGACCTTCCCCGAGGAGGTCCGGCTGCCGCCGTCCTGGCACGTGGTGGGGCGGGTCCTGGCAGGTCGGGGCGTGCTGGTGCCGGGACGGGAGGCCGGGCCCGGCGGCTGGGACCACTTCCGCAGCTGACTTGTCCGGATTTGCGTAAAATTTTCCTGAATTGGGGTGTGACTCCCGGGAATACTGGGACAACGGCGTAGCAAAGGTGTTATGAAGATTGGCGGCCACTGCAACCGGGAGAAAGGGCAGCCATGGGCCGCCACGGCACAGGTGGATCCGAAGACGGGCGTGAACAGGGGAACGACGAGTCGAACGACTCGGTGAGCGCCTTCTGGGGGCCGGACGAGCACCTGCCGGAAGAGCCCGGTTGGCCTGCGCTTCCCGACCAGGTCGAGGTGACGGGTCAGTGGGCGCCGATGCCGCGCCGCGACGACCCCGTTGCGCAGCAGCCGCAGTCCGACCCGCTCGAGACCACCGGGGCCTTCGCCCCGCCGCCCCGCGCGGGCACCGGCCCGGACGCCGGTCAACCGTTCGGCGCGCCGCCCCGTGCGGACGCCGGTCAGCCGTTCGGCGCCCCGCCCCGCGGGCCCGCTCCGGACGCCGAGCAGCCGTTCGAGACCACGGGCGCCTTCGCGCGTCCCCCGCACTGGGACGCCCCCGAGGCGACCCAGCATCTGGACTCCGTCGGGCCCGCGTCCGACCCGTTCGCCCGTCCCGGAGCCTTCGGGCAGCATCCTGACCAGGGCGCCGGAGCGTTCGGCTCGCCTCCCGACGGCACGCAGGCGTTCGAGCAGCGCCCCGACGCGACCCAGGCGTTCGGGACGCGTCCGGGTGGCTCTGACCCCTTCGGGACGCGTCCGGGGGACTCCGACCCCTTCGGGACGCGTCCGGGAGGCGACTTCGAGGATCGGTGGCCCGGCAGGCCGCCCGAGCCGGGGGACGTCAAGGTCGCCGGCGAGCCGACCGTGATCGACGGGACCGCCCCCGCGTGGGCCGACAGCGACAGGTTCCTGGGCGGCGCCGAGTGGTCGGCCGACGACGAGGACGACAAGCCACGCCGCCGCGGCCGCCGCAAGGCGGCACGCGACCACGACGTGCTCGACGCGCCCTCCGGCGGCGGCGGGAAGGGCAAGGTGGCCCTGCTCTCCGTGGCCGCGGTCGCCGTCGTGCTCGGCGGGACCGTCGCGGGTGTCAAGCTGATGGGCTCGTCCAGCACGGCGGCCGAGAAGTGCTCCGGCGCCACCTGCGCCGCGGTGCAGGCGTCCAACCAGCCAGGGCCGCAGTCCTCGCAGTCCGACACTCCGACGGAGGAGGACTCCGAGACGCCCACCGAGGAGCCGACGGAGGAGGAGAGCACCCCCGCCAAGGAGAACACCCCGTCGCCCACGGCCACCGTCGCCGCCCGCACGCCGCGCCGCACCACGTCCCCGAGCCCCACCCCGACGAGGTCGAAGACGAAGACGTCGTCTCCGAAGCCGACGAGGGCGCCGGTCGAGCCCACTCCGGAGGACAGCATCTCGGCGACGCCGACCGACGAGCCCTCGGTCCTCCACGACGGCGGCGTCGTCCCGACCGACGGCACCACCGCGCCCGATTCGAGCGCCGCCCCCGGCGCCGGCTCGGTGAACATCGACTACCAGGCCAAGCAGCGGCTGGCCGGCTACACGGCCCACCTGGACGTGGTCAACAGCTCGCCGCGGACGCTGGGCGCGCTCACCGTCTCGCTGCCGGTCACCGGGAAGGTGCTCGACGTGTCGGGCGCCACGTGGACGCAGGACGGCGACCTGCTCATCATCGACCTGGCTGCGCCGCTCGCGTCCGGGGCCTCGGCGGAGGTCACGTTCACGGCCGTCGGCAAGGCCACGCAGCCGGAGAGCTGCGGGATGGTCGGCGGGGACTGCGCCGTCAAGTAGGCATCCGCCCGGTACGTGGTTGGATGGGGGACATGACGGCTTCGACCCCTCCGCGCGTGCTGACCGTGGCCGGATCCGACTCCGGAGGCGGAGCGGGCATCCAGGCCGACCTGAAGACCATGCTCGCCCACGGTGTCCACGGCATGAGCGTCATCGCCGCGGTCACTGCGCAGAACTCGCTGGGCGTCCAGGGCTACTGGGAGCTGCCTCCCGAGGCCGTGCGCGCCCAGCTCGACTCGGTGCTGGGCGACATCGGCGCGCAGGCGGTCAAGACGGGCATGCTGGCCTCGTCCGGCCTGGTCGAGGTGGTCGCCGAGGTGCTGGGAGCCTACGACGCGCCCGTGGTGGTCGATCCGGTGGGGGTGTCGAAGCACGGCGACGCGTTGCTCGCGCCCGACGCGGTCGAGACGATCCGGACGCTGCTGCTGCCCGTCGCCACCGTCGTCACGCCGAACCTGTGGGAGGTCGAGCAGCTCACCTCGGTCAAGGTCGAGGACGAGGACGGGCTGCGCCGCGCCGCCGACGCCGTGCTCGACCTGGGCCCGGCCTGGGCGCTGATCAAGGGGGGCCACCTGCCGGGCGAACCCGTGGACCTGCTCACCGACGGCACCAGCGAGTACCGCTTCACCGCCGCCCGCCTCGACAACCGGCACACCCACGGCACCGGCTGCACCCTGGCCTCCGCCATCGCCTCCCGGCTCGCGCTGGGCGACGACGTGCCGGAGGCGGTGGGCAGGGCCAAGGAGTACGTGACGGGCGCGATCGCCCGCGGCTTCCCCCTGGGCGACGGCATCGGCCCGGTGGACCACGCCTGGCAGTGGCGCTGACCGGACGGCGCCCCGCGTCCGTCCGGCGCGCGAGGCGGCCTGCGCCGGAGACGGCGGAAGCCCGCCGCTCGTGGTGAGCGACGGGCTTCCGGGAAACTCGGAACTAGCGGGTGACCTTGCCCGCCTTGATGCACGAGGTGCACACGTTCAGCTTCTTCGGCGTGCCGCCGACGACCGCGCGAACCGTCTGGATGTTGGGGTTCCAACGACGACGGGTGCGGCGGTGGGAGTGGGACACGTTGTTGCCGAAGGTCGGCCCCTTGCGGCAGACATCGCAGACGGAAGCCACGGTATCGCTCCTTAAAACAGTCGATGTAGCCCTGTCCGCGTGATGCTTTCCGGGCGGAGGGCATGCCGGGACAACCGGCCAGCCAGACGAGGATATCCGATCCGTACCCCTAGGCGCGAACCACGGGCACTGGACTGCGCCGAATGCGGCGATATCCTCCTCGATTAACGGTAGCGCACGCGGGGAGGTCGGAGCGCGCAGATGGAGGTTCTCGATCCGCCCGCGGTACGCCGCTGGGCCCGCCTGGCCGCCGACGCGCTGGGCGCCGCGAGAGCCGAGATCGACGCGCTGAACGTCTTCCCCGTCGCCGACGGCGACACCGGCACCAACCTCCACCTGACCATGCTGTCGGCCGCCGAGGCCGTCGAGGCGCTGCCCGACGGCGTCGACTCCGCGGTGACCTGGCAGACGCTCTCCTACGGCGCGCTGGTCGGGGCGCGCGGCAACTCCGGGGTCATCGTCAGCCAGGGGCTGCGCGGGCTGGCCGAGGTCCTGAAGGACGGCTCCGACCTGCGGGCGGCGCTGCTCAGGGCGGCGACCCTGGCCAGGGAGGCGGTGGCCAGGCCGGTCGAGGGCACGGTGCTGAGCGTGCTGGAGGCCGTGGCGCAGGCCGTCCAGGACGCGGAGGGCGGCCTCGCGGAGGTCGCGCGGCGCGCGGCGGGGGAGGCCCGCGCGGCGCTGCGCCGCACCCCTGAGCAGCTCGACGTGCTCGCCCGCAGCGGCGTGGTGGACGCGGGAGGCGCGGGCCTGGCGATCGTCCTGGAGGCGCTCGCGGAGGTGGTCACCGGCTCCTACCGCGGCCGCTACGAGGTGCCCGCGCCGACCTCGCGGATCTCGCCGATGGCCGAGGTGGGGGCGGGCTACGAGGTGATGTACCTGCTCGACGCCGACGACGCCGCCGTGGCGGGGCTGCGCGCGGAGCTCGACGCGATGGGCGACTCGCTGGTCGTGGTGGGCGGGGAGGGGCTGTGGAACGTCCACGTGCACGTGGACGAGGCGGGCCCGGCGATCGAGGCCGCGTTGCGGGCGGGACGTCCGCACCGGATCAAGGTCACCTACCTGGCGGAGCGTACGCACCGGGCGAGCGCGGGCAGGGGCGTGGTGGCCGTCGCCGCGGGCGACGGGATCGCGGCGCTGTTCGAGGACGGCGGCGCGGTGGTGGTCCGGCGGGCGCCCGGCGGCACGCCCACGCTTCCCGCGATGCTGGCGGCGATCAGACAGGCGGGCAGCGAGGTCGCGGTGCTGCCGAACGACGAACACGTCAGGTCCGTGGCCGCCGCGGCGGCGGAGATCGCCCGCGAGGACGGGGTCGTCGTCAGTGTGCTGCCGACCAAGGCCACCGTGCAGGGGCTGGCGGCGCTGGCCGTGCACGACCCGCTGCGCCGCTTCGACGACGACGTGGTGGCGATGACCGACGCGGCGGGCCACACCCGGCACGGCCATCTGACGGTGGCCGACAGGGAGGCGGTCACCAGCGCGGGCGTGTGCCGTCCGGGGGACGTCCTCGGGCTGATCGACGGCGACGTGGCCGTGATCGGCGGCACGCTCGACGCGGTGGCCACGACGGTGGTCGACAGGATGGTGGCGGGCGGCGGCGAGCTGGTCACCCTCGTCACCGGCAGGGACGCCCCCGCGCGCCTCGCGGCCCGCGTCGAGGAGCACCTGAACCGCGCCAGGCCCGAGCTTGACCTGGTCGTCTACGACGGGGAGCAGGGCGGCTACCCGCTGCTCATCGGCGTCGAATGAATGTCGGACGAATCCTGTCGGTCACAGACGGTAGAACATAGAGCCGTGAGCCGTTTCGACGAGCCCCTGACCAAGGCCCTCGACCCGAAGACCGCCAAGCTGCTGCACAGCGTGCTCGGCCTGGAGACGGTCGGCGACCTGCTGCGTCACTACCCGCGCCGCTACGCCGAGCGCGGCGAGCTGACCTCGCTCGACGCGCTGGAGGTCGACGAGCACGTCACGGTGGTCGGCGAGGTCACCAGGCTGATGCGCAAGCCGATGCGCAACCGGGGCGGCACCTGGCTGGAGGTCGAGGTCGTCGACGGCAACCGCAACAAGATCTACCTGTCGTTCTTCGGCAAGGGCTCGCACGTGGCCGAGTCGCGGCTCAAGCCGGGGCGGCGCGGCATGTTCGCGGGCAAGGTGGGGCTGTTCGGGTCGCGCACCAGCCCGCGCTGGCAGCTGGCGCATCCGGAGTTCGAGCTGTTCGAGGAGAGCGAGGCCAGCGCCGCGGAGCTCGCCGAGTTCGCGGCCGCGCCGGTGCCGATCTACCCGGCGGGCAAGGACCTCACGCCGTGGGCGATCAGGCGCGCGATCGGCGTGGTGCTCGACACGCTCGGCCCGCTCGACGACTCGCTGCCCGAGTCGCTGCGCGCACGGCTGAAGCTGGAGGGACTGGCCGAGGCGCTGGTGGCCGTCCACCGTCCGAAGGACTTCGGCGACGTGCAGCGGGCCCGCAAGCGGCTGAAGTTCGACGAGGCGTTCGTGCTGCAGGCGGTGCTGTTGCAGCGCAGGCAGGCGGCCACGGCCTGGCCGGCCAAGGCGCGGCCCCGGCGCGACGGCGGGCTGCTGGCCGACTTCGACGGCCGGCTGCCGTTCTCGCTCACCGAGGGCCAGGCGCTGGTGGGTGAGGAGATCGCGGCCGACCTCGCCCTGGAGCACCCGATGCACCGGCTCCTCCAGGGCGAGGTCGGCGCCGGCAAGACGGTGGTGGCGCTGCGCGCCATGCTCCAGGTGGTCGACGCGGGCGGCCAGGCGGCGCTGCTCGCGCCCACCGAGGTGCTCGCCCAGCAGCACCACCGCTCGATCACCGGCATGCTGGGCGATCTCGCGCAGGGCGGCATGTTCGGCGGCACCGCGGTCACGCTGCTGACCGGCTCGATGGGGGCCGCCGCCCGGCGTTCCGCGCTGCTCGACGCCGCCTCGGGCACGGCCGGCATCGTCGTCGGCACCCACGCCCTGCTGCAGGAGCACGTCCAGTTCGCCGACCTGGGGCTGGTCGTGGTCGACGAGCAGCACCGCTTCGGCGTGGAGCAGCGCGACGCGCTGCGCGAGAAGGCGGGCGGCAACCGCCCGCACGTGCTGGTCATGACCGCCACCCCGATTCCGCGCACGGTCGCCATGACCGTCTTCGGCGATCTGGAGGTCTCCACGCTGTCGCAGCTGCCCTCGGGGCGCGCGCCCATCACCACGCACGTCGTCCCGGCGGCGGAGAAGCCGCACTACCTGGAGCGCACCTGGGAGCGGGTGCGCGAGGAGGTGGCGCTGGGCAGGCAGGCGTACATCGTCTGCCCCCGCATCGGCGACACGGAGGGCGACGAGGGCGACCTGGAGGTCACCTCCGACGAGGAGCGCCGGCCGCCGCTGGCGGTCCTCGACGTGGCGGAGCTGCTGTCCGAGGGGCCCTTCCACGACCTGCGGCTCGGCGTCCTGCACGGCAAGCTCCCGCCGGAGGAGAAGGACGCGATCATGCGCTCCTTCTCGCGGGGCGAGCTCGACGTGCTCGTCGCCACCACGGTCATCGAGGTGGGCGTCGACGTCCCCAACTCCTCCGTCATGATCATCATGGACGCCGACCGGTTCGGCGTCTCCCAGCTCCACCAGCTCCGCGGCCGGGTGGGCAGGGGCGGCCTGCCGGGGTTGTGCCTGCTGGTGTCCGACTTCCCCGAGGGCACCCCGGCCCGCGCCCGTCTCGACGCGGTGGCGGCCACCCTCGACGGCTTCGAGCTGTCGCGGGTCGACCTGGAACAGCGCCGCGAGGGCGACGTCCTGGGCGCGGCCCAGTCGGGCAAGCGGACGTCGCTGAAGCTGCTGCAGCTGCTGAGAGACGAGGACGTGATCGAGACCGCTCGCGCGGAGGCGGCGGCGCTGCTGGCGTCCGATCCCGAGCTGGAGTCGCACGCGGGGCTGCGCGCGGAGATCGACAGGCTGCTGGCCGACGAGCGGGCCGGGTACCTGGAGAAGACCTGAACATGATTGTTGGGCCCAGCCGCGGGGACGGCCTCCCCCCGAATGCCGTCCCCGGCTGGGCCCACCCCTCGGGTCAGGTGCCGAGGGCACCGGCGTGCGGAAGGGCTCACGATCACGCCGGTCGGCCTCCATCTGGGTCACCTCGGAGGCCGCAGAACTCATCATGCGGGGCTGTCCGGGCAATGTGAATCACCCTTGCGTAGACGAGGCCGACACTTGTCCACTCTTGACCTGCACCGATATGCGGAACAATGGCTCGCATGACTCGGATCATCGCGGGGAGCGCGGGTGGGCGACGGCTGGCCGTCCCGCCGGGGCGCGGCACGAGACCGACCAGCGACAGGGCTCGAGAAGGAATCTTCTTGACCCTCGACTCGCTGCACGGCCTCGACGGGGCCCGGGTGCTGGATCTGTACGCCGGGTCGGGCGCGGTGGGGCTGGAGGCGCTGTCGCGGGGGGCGGCGCACGCGCTGCTGGTGGAGTCCGACCAGAAGGCCGTGCGAACCATCAGGGCGAACGTCGACGCCCTGGGGCTGCCGGGGGCGCAGGTGGTGGCCGACAAGGTGGAGCGGGTGCTCGGCAGGCCCCCGGAAGGCGAGCCGTACGACATCGTCTTCGCCGACCCGCCCTACGTCCTGCCGGACGGGGACGTCACGCGGGTGCTGGAGCTGTTGCGCGACAACGGCTGGCTGGCAGGGGAGGCCCTGGTGGCATTCGAACGAGAGACGCGGGGAAAGTCGCTGGTGTGGCCCGAAGGGTACTTTGAGGAGAGGGTCCGTAGATACGGCGAAGCATCCGTTTGGTACGGTCGCGCCGCCGGGAACCCGTAGACCTGGGGAGGCGTTTTGCGCCGCGTTGTCTGCCCGGGGTCATTCGACCCCATCACCAATGGCCATCTCGACATCATCGGCCGGTCCGCCCGGCTGTACGACGAGGTGACCGTCGCGGTACTGATCAACCTGGAGAAGAGCAGCCTGTTCACGGTCGACGAACGGATCGACATCCTGCAGACCGTGACCAAGGAGTACCCGAACGTCAAGGTCCAGAAGTTTCACGGCCTGCTGGTCGACTTCTGCAAGCAGAACGACATCCCCGCGATCGTCAAGGGGATCAGGGTGGTCAGCGACTTCGACTACGAGTTGCAGATGGCCCAGCTCAACTACCGGCTGTCGGGCGTCGAGACGCTGTTCATGCCGACGAACCCCGAGTACTCGTTCCTCTCGTCCAGCCGGGTCAAGGAGATCGCCCGGTATGGTGGGGACGTGTCCGGCCTGGTGCCAGATCTGGTGCACAAGCTGCTCATCGAGCGGCTCAGAGGCTAGTGGTCACCTGGTATCCTTTCATTTCGGCCTTGTACGACGGCGACAGTTCGCCATGCCTAGCGAGAGCAGGATGACTCAGCACCTCGACCCCCGCTCCCCTTGGGTGATCTCCACTCATGACCTGGGAAAGCGGCCGGGCACGATGCGTGAGCTAGCCCTCACTCTCCCGGCACCGGCGGATCTCGGCGTCGACATGATCGGTGTCCCCAAGGGCGCCGAAGTCGAGCTGGATCTCCGGCTCGAAGCAGTGATGGAAGGCGTGCTCGTCTCGGGTACGGCGCAGACCCCGCTCGCCGGGGAGTGCGCGCGGTGCCTCGACCCGATCACCTCGGAGATCGTGGTTGACCTGCAGGAGCTGTTCTTCTACTCCGACGAGGACGCCTCGGAGGAAGACTCGCTGCTCGACGGGGAACTGCTCGACCTCGAGCCGACGTTCCGCGACGCGGTGGTGCTCGCACTGCCGTTGAGCCCGGTCTGCCGAGAAGACTGCCAGGGGCTCTGCGTGGAGTGCGGGGTCAAGCTGGCTGAGGCCGGCGACGACCACCGGCACGAGAAGATCGACGCCCGGTGGGCGTCGTTGCAAGGTCTGGTTACCGAGAACGATAACGATCAGGAGAAGTGACGTGGCCGTCCCGAAGCGAAAGATGTCGCGGAGCAACACCCGCGCCCGTCGCTCCCAGTGGAAGACGACTGCTGTCGCCCTGGTGAGCTGCCCGCAGTGCCGTTCGCCCAAGCAGCCGCACATCGCGTGCCCCACCTGCGGCACCTACAACCGTCGTCAGGTCATCGAGCCGTCTGCCTGATCTCGCAGTTGACGTGATGCCGACCGGGTGCCATTGTGCCCCGGTCGGCGTTACCGTCTCAAATGCGTGCGGTGGCGGTTCGCCCGCGGTCGTGGTGGACGCCGGGGTTCTCCCGACGCCCACCACGTTTTCGGGCATTCTCCGCAGCCGTCGCGCCTTGTGAGGACGTCCAAGGAGGAAGCACGTGGGTGCGGGTCCCAAGCCGGTGGCCGTGGAGGTCGCCAGAGACGAACTGGAGCGAGTGCTGTCGGTCAGCCTCGACTCCGACATTCTCGAGCGGGCGCTGACGCACCGCTCGTACGCGTACGAGAACGGCGGCCTGCCCACCAACGAGCGCCTGGAGTTCCTCGGCGACTCGGTGCTGGGTCTCGTGGTCACCGACACCCTCTACCGCAACCACCCCGACCTGCCGGAAGGGCAGCTCGCCAAGCTGCGGGCCGCGGTGGTCAACATGCGCGCCCTGGCCGACGTGGCGCGCAACCTGGGCCTGGGCCGGTTCCTGCGGCTCGGCAGGGGCGAGGAGGGCACGGGCGGCCGTGACAAGTCGTCGATCCTGGCCGACACGCTGGAGGCGCTGATCGGCGCGGTCTACGTCGACAAGGGTCTCGACGAGGCGTTCAGGGTGGTCCATCTGCTGTTCGACCCGCTGATCGTCCGCTCGGCGTCGCTGGGCGCCGGGCTCGACTGGAAGACCTCGCTGCAGGAGCTCACCGCGTCCGAGGCGCTCGGCGTGCCCGAGTACCACGTCGAGGAGAGCGGCCCCGACCACGCCAAGTCGTTCACCGCGGTGGTGCGGGTCGGCGGCGAGTCGTACGGCACGGGCAACGGGCGCAGCAAGAAGGAGGCCGAGCAGCAGGCGGCCGAGGCGGCCTGGACCCGCATCAGGGCCCGCCGCGAGCAGCGCGAGAGCCAGCCGGCGGGCTAGTTGCCGGAGCTGCCAGAGGTCGAGGTCGTCAGGCGCGGCCTCGCGATGTGGGTCATCGGCCGCAGGATCGCCTCGGCCGAGGTGCTGCACCCTCGCGCGATCAGGCGGCACGTGCCGGGCGCCGACGAGTTCACCGCACGCCTGAAGGGCCGCCTGGTGAAGTCGGCGCAGCGGCGCGGCAAGTACCTGTGGCTGCCGCTGTCGGGCGCCGAGGAGGCGCTGCTCGCCCACCTGGGCATGAGCGGGCAGCTGCTCGTGGTCGATCCCGCCGCGCCGCTGGAGAAGCACCTGCGGGTCCGCCTGCGGTTCGAGGACGGCGGCCCCGACCTGCGCTTCGTCGACCAGCGGACGTTCGGCCACGTGATGCTCTCGCCCCTGGTCGAGGGCGTTCCCGAGCCGATCGCGCACATCGCCCCCGACCCGTTCGAGGCCGCCTTCGACGAGGACGAGTTCACCCGCAGGCTCAGGGCCAAGCACACCGAGATCAAGCGGGCCCTGCTCGACCAGTCGCTGATCAGCGGCGTCGGCAACATCTACGCCGACGAGGCGCTCTGGCTGGCCAGGCTGCACTGGGCGCGTCCCACGCAGGCCCTGACCCGTCCGAAGATCGCCGAGTTGGTCGAGGCCGTGCGCACGGTCATGGGGGCCGCGCTGCAGCAGGGCGGCACGTCCTTCGACAGCCTGTACGTGAACGTCAACGGCGAGAGCGGCTACTTCGACCGCTCGCTGGAGGTGTACGGCAGGCGCGACCAGCCCTGCTCCCGCTGCGGCACCCCGATCAGGCGGGAGGCGTTCATGAACCGTTCGTCGTACTCCTGCCCCAGATGCCAGCGCAGGCCGCGCTGACGCAGGCGAGCGCGGCGCCCGCCCACATCACCGCCGGGATGGAGATCCCGTCCACGATCCTGCCGCCGAGCAGCGCCCCGAGCGAGATGGCGGCGTTGAAGACGCTGGTGAACACGGCCATCGCCGCGTCGCCGCCGCCGGCCTTGATCACCCAGAGCTGGAGCGAGACCGACACGCCTCCGTACGCGACGCCCCAGAGGGCGAGCACGGGCAGAGGCTGGCCGATCAGAGGTAGGGCCGCCGTCGCGAGGGCGATCAGTGCGGCCAGTGTCACCAGCGTCCGTCTGGGGGCGCGGGCCGCCCGCGCTCCGGCGGCGAAGTTCCCGAGCACGCCCGCGACCCCGTACAGCAGCAGGGCGGCGGTGACGAGCCCGGCGCCCGCTCCCGAGACTTGCTCCAGGAACGGCCTGACGTAGGTGTAGGCGGCGAAGTGGCCGGTCACGAGCAGCGCGGTGACGGCCATCACGACCCTGACGGGCCCCAGGTCCCTCAGCCGGACGGCGGGCCCGGCGGGCAGCGGCGGGACGGTCAGCGCGATGGCCGCGAAGACCCCCAGAGCCAGCACCGCCACCGCCGCGAACGCCGCCCGCCAGCCCGCCAGCTGCGCCAGGAACGTTCCGGCAGGCACGCCGAGCACGGACGCCACGGAGATGCCCCCGGAGATCAGCGCGGTGGCCCGGCCCACCGACCGCTCCGGCGCCAGCCGCACGCCCAGCCCCGCCGCGAAGGCCCAGAACCCGCCGATGCTCACCCCGACCAGCAGCCTGGCCGCCAGCATCACCCAGTAGTCCGGCGCGAGCGCGGTCAGCAGGTTGGCCGCCGCCAGCAGCAGCATGAGCGCGCCCAGCAGGGTCCGCCGGTCGACCCCGCGGGCCGTGACCGCCAGCACGGGCGCGGCCACCGCGGCGACCAGGCCGGGAGCGGTCATCGTCAACCCGGCCGTCCCGTCGGACACCCCGAGGCCGGACCCGATGGAGGTCAGCAGCCCGACCGGCAGCATCTCGCTGGTGACGACGGAGAACGTGCCCACGGCGACGGCGGACACGGCGAACCAGTTCGCTCGTTCAACGGTGATCGTCATGCCGTCCAGCCTTCAGCCGGGCCGCCCGGCGGAACAATGACGAGGATCGAACCCTTGGTTTAGTGGGACTAAGGAGTGAGATGGAGTTCAGGGAACTGGAGTGCTTCGTCGTGCTCAGCGAGGAGCTGCACTTCGCCCGGGCCGCCGAGCGCCTCTACGTCTCGCCGGGACGGGTCAGCCAGCTCGTGCGCGCGCTGGAGACACGGATCGGGGCCCGGCTGTTCGAGCGCACGAGCAGGAGCGTGCGGCTGACGCCGCTCGGGGAGCGCTTCCTGGCGGATCTGCGTCCCGCCTACGACGGCCTGGCGGCGGCGATGGAGCGGGCCAGGGCCGGGGCGCGCCGCGTGGAGGGCGTCCTGCGGGTCGGCTTCCAGGGGTCTCCCTCGGACGTCGTGATGGCCACGGTGCGGGCGTTCGAGCGCCGGAACCCGAGGTGCGAGGTGGTGCTCGCGGAGGTGCTCCTCTCCGACCCGTTCAGCAGGCTGCGCGACGGCGAGGTGGACGTGACCTTCACCCTGCTCCCCGTCGAGGAGCCGGACGTGGTCACGGGCCCCGCGCTCAACAACGTCCCGGTGTGCCTGGGCCTGTCGAAGCGCCACCCCCTGGCGTCCAGGCGGACGGTCGGCGCGGAGGAACTGGCCGGCGTCCCCCTGATCGGCCTGGATTCCCGCGCGCCGCGCCCGCTGCGCGAGCTGATCGCCCCCACGGCGACCCCGGAGGGCCGGCCGGTTCCGTCGGCGGGCACGGTCGCCACGAGCCAGGAGGGCTTCACCCAGGTCGCACTGAACCGGGGCGGCATGCTGTTCTGCTCGCCCACGGCGGCCCAGCACGGGCGTCCCGACATCGTCTTCGTCCCTGTCACCGGCCTGCCGCCGTCGCGGCTCGGGCTGGCCTGGCTGCGCTCGGCGGAGACGGCCACGATCAGGGCGTTCAACGAGGCCGCCGCCACCGCGATCCGGTCGCGCGCGGGGGACCTGGTGGCGTGAGGCGCGGGAAAATGGCGCTCATTGCCGTCCATTACGGAGAGTAAAAATGGATAAAACACTCCAAAATGCCGAAAATGTCCGGCTGACCGCCTGGGTGCGGGGCATGGTTCAGGGAGTCGGCTTTCGGTGGTGGACTCGCGCCAGGGCCCTGGAGCTCGGATTGATGGGCTGGGCGCGGAACACGGACGACGGCCGGGTGGAGGTCGTGGCCGAAGGGCCGCGCGACGCCTGCGTCAAGCTGCTTGAGCTGCTCAGGGGTTGCGACACGCCAGGCAGGGTCGATGGAGTAGTGGAACGTTGGAGCGAACCTAGAGGTAGTTTGGGGGGGTTTGTAGAGAGGTAGCCCTTCCGTTAAACGGCCCAAATAGGGTATAGTTATATGGCGAGAGTGCCCGTCGGCAGGGCTCAGCGGTTCGTTCGACTTGACCGCCCACACTGCCGGTGCGACTCTTGTTAAGTACCACGCGCACCCCTCCCGCGGAACTGAAGTGCGCGAACCAGTCTGGTCACTCAGCGTGGAGGACCCTTTACCATGGCGAAGGCTCTACTCGGCCACGTCGGCGGTCCTGACCCTCGAATGGTCTCGGAGATGCGCCGTCTGCAGCAGCGAATCCGGGATCTGGAGGCAGAACTCATCCGACTTCAGGCTACGAATGACGCTCTTGCGGCGGCTACCCGCGACGAGGCGCTCAGCCGCATACAGGAGCGCGAGCCGGCACTCACCTGAGAGTGATCGGAGCGCAAGATCAGGGACGTCTCGGAGAGGCGTCCCTTGTTATTTGCGCTCGTCCGGGAAAGCTTTGGCCCTCTTTTGCGTAGGTGGCCGCGTACTCGACCGCAGCCGCCGACGCCAGGCAGCGAGGACCAGTAGGCTTTCCCGAAGTCCGCTCAGGAGAAGGGGGTCCCCGCGTGTATTTGAAGACCCTCACCCTGCGCGGTTTCAAGTCCTTCGCCTCCGCCACCGCCCTGCGTTTCGAGCCCGGCATCACCTGCGTGGTGGGCCCCAACGGCTCCGGCAAGTCCAACGTCGTCGACGCGCTGGCCTGGGTCATGGGCGAGCACAGCGCCAAGTCGCTGCGCGGCGGCAAGATGGAGGACGTCATCTTCGCCGGCACCTCGTCCAGGCCACCCCTGGGCAGGGCCGAGGTGACCCTGACCATCGACAACACCGACGGCGCGCTGCCGATCGACTACACCGAGGTCACGATCAGCCGCCTGATGTTCAGGTCCGGCCAGAGCGAGTACGCGATCAACGGCGACACCTGCCGGCTGCTCGACATCCAGGAGCTGCTGTCCGACTCGGGCATCGGCCGCGAGATGCACGTCATCGTCGGGCAGGGCCAGCTCGACGCGGTGCTGCACGCCGGCCCCGAAGACCGGCGGGCCTTCATCGAGGAGGCCGCGGGCGTACTCAAGCACCGCAAGCGCAAGGAGAAGGCGCTCCGCAAGCTCGACGCCATGCAGGCCAACCTCACCCGCGTCCAGGACCTCGCCACCGAGCTGCGCCGCCAGCTCAAGCCGCTCGGCCGCCAGGCGGAGATCGCCCGCAAGGCCGCCGTCATCCAGGCCGACCTGCGCGACGCGCGGCTGCGCCTGCTCGCCGACGACGTCTGCATCCTGCGCGAGACCCTGCAGCGCGAGGCGGCCGACGAGGCGGCGATCCTGGCCAGGCGCACCCAGGTCGAGGCCGAGCTGGCCGAGGGGCAGCAGCGCGAGGCCGCCCTGGAGGCAGCCGAGGCCGAGACCCAGCCCCGGCTGAGCGCCGCCCAGGAGACCTACTTCCGGCTGTCGTCGCTGCGCGAGCGCATCACCGGGCTGGAGCAGCTGGCCGCCGAGCGGCACCGGCACGCCCTCGACGCCGCCGCCATCGAGCGGCGCGGGCGCGACCCCGAAGACCTCGAACGCGAGGCCGCCGAGGTCCGCGAGCGGGAACTCGTCCTCAGGGCCGAGCTGGAGCACGCCCAGGAGCTGCTGGAGGAGGCCGTCGAGCGGCGTTCCGAGGCGGAGGGCGAGCTGGCCGCCGAGGAGCGGCGGCTGGCGATGGCGGCCAGGGCCGCCGCCGACCGGCGCGAGGGCCTGGCCAGGCTGCGCGGCCAGGTCGACTCGGTCCGCAGCCGCTCACGGGCCGCCGAGGAGGAGATCGGCCGGCTCAACCGCGCCGTCGCCGACGCCGGCGAGCGCGAGCAGCGCGCCAGGGACGACCTGGAGCTGCGGCAGCGCGAGGAGCCCGCCGCCGACCCGGCGCTCGCCGAGGAGCTGGCCACCGCGCAGTCCCTGGTGGAGACGGCCCGGTCGGCCGCCGACGAGGCCCGCGCCGCCGTCGAGGAGGCCAAGTCGGCGCTCGACGCGCCCCGGACCTCCCTCCAGGCGGCGAAGTCGGCCGTCGCCACGTCCCGCGCCGCCGACCAGGAGGCGCAGCGGTCCGTCGCCGCGCTGCGCGCCCGCTGCGAGGCCCTGGAACTGGGGCTGGCCAAGGACGACGGCGGCGCGGCCCTGCTGGAGACCGACCTCGCGGGTGTCCTTGGCCCCTTGGCGGCCTCCCTGCAGGTCACGGCGGGCGCCGAACCGGCGGTCGCCGCCGTGCTCGGCCCCGTGGCCGAGGCCATCGCCGTCACCTCGCTCGGCACCGCCATCGAGGCTCTGGAGCTGCTGCGGGTCAAGGAGGCGGGCCAGGCGACCCTCCTGATCGCCCGCGACCAGCCGGGCGACGGCACGCTTCCCGACGACCGCTCCGGCGCGTCCGCGGTGCTCGACGGCGGGGCTGGGCGCGGGCCCGCGCCGGAGGGCGGGCAGTGGGCGGTCGAGCTGGTGAGCGTGCCGGCGCCGCTCAGGGAGGCCGTCGACCACGTGCTGGGCGACGTCGTGGTCGTCGACGATCTCCAGGCGGCCCGCGACGTGGTGCGACGCCATCCCGGGCTGCGGGCCGTCACCAGGGGCGGCGACGTGGCCGGAGCCCATGTGGCCAGCGGCGGTTCCGAGGGCGGCACGTCGGTGCTCCAGGTGCGGGCCGCGCTCGACGACGCCGTGGCCGACCTGGAGGAGGCCGAGAGCAGGGCCGAGCAGACCGTCGTCGCCCTGGACGAGGCCGTCGCGGCCGAGCAGGCCGCCCAGGTCGCCCTGGAGGCCGCCCAGGCGCACGTGAACGAGGCGCAGAGCGCCGCGGGAACCGCGCAGGCCGGGGTGAGCGCCGCGCAGGGCGCGCTCGACCAGGTCAGGGCCCGCCAGCGGGAGGCCGACCAGCGCCACGCCGCGGCGGCCAAGCAGCTCGCCCAGCTCGAAGCGGCGGCCAAGGCCGCACAGGACGAAGCGGCGCGGCTCACCGGAAGCGTCAAGGCCGCCGAGGAGGCCCGCGCCGAGGGGCTGGAGGAACTGGCGGAGCTGGAGATCCGGCTGGCCGAGGCCGAGTACGGCCAGGAGCTGGAGGCCGAGCCCACCACCGAGGCGCGCGACGAGCTGGCCGACACCTGCCAGACGGCCAGGCAGCGCGAGATGGAGACCCGCCTCCAGGTCCGCACCGCCGAGGAGCGGGTCAGGGGCATCGAGGGCAGGGCCGACGGTCTCGTCAGGGCCGCCGAGCGGGAACGCCAGGATCGTGCCCAGGCCGCCGCCCAGCGGGCCAGGCGCAGGCAGCAGGCCGCCGTGGCGGAGGCGGTCGTCAAGGGCGCCAAGCAGGTGCTCGCCGCGCTGGCGACCTCCATCCAGCTCGCCTCCAGGGAGCGCGACGAGGCCGATCTGGCCCGGGTCGCCGTCGACGCCGAGCTCAAGCAGGTGCGCGTGCGCGTCCGAGAGCTCGGCCAGGAGCTCGACAAGCTGGTCAACCGCGTCCACGGCAGCGAGGTCGCCCGCACCGAGCAGCGCCTGCGCCTGGAGCAGCTCGAACAGCGGGCCCTCGACGAGTTCGGCGTCGAGACCGAGTCCCTGGTCTCCGAGTACGGCCCGCAGGCCCCGGTTCCCGGCGACCCGCCCGTCCCGTACGTGCGGGAGGAGCAGGAGAAGCGCGCCCGCACGGCCGAGAAGCAGATGAACCAGCTCGGCAAGGTCAACCCGCTCGCCCTGGAGGAGTTCGCCGCGCTGGAGGAGCGCCACGCCTTCCTCACCTCGCAGCTGGAGGACCTCAAGAAGACCAGACGCGACCTGATGACCGTGGTCAAGGAGGTCGACGACCGGGTGGAGCAGATGTTCTCCTCCGCCTACGAGGACGTCGCCCGCGAGTTCCAGCAGGTCTTCACCAGGGTCTTCCCCGGCGGCGAGGGCCGGCTGGTGCTGACCGACCCCGCCGACATGCTGACCACCGGCATCGAGGTCGAGGCCAGGCCGCCGGGCAAGAAGGTCAAGCGGCTGTCGCTGCTGTCGGGCGGCGAGCGCTCACTGACGGCGGTGGCGTTCCTGGTCTCCATCTTCAAGGCCAGGCCCTCGCCCTTCTACGTGATGGACGAGGTCGAGGCCGCGCTCGACGACACCAACACCCAGCGCCTGCTGACCCTGTTCGAGGAGCTGCGGCAGAGCTCACAGCTCATCGTGATCACCCACAACAAGCGCACGATGGAGATCGCCGACGCGCTCTACGGCGTCTCGATGCGCGGCGACGGCGTCACACAGGTGGTCAGTCAGCGGTTGCGTGAACGCGAGCCGGCCTGATCCGCGTGGCCTTGTGCTGGAGCATGGCGGGCGATCTGGAAAACTGACATCTTGTGGATGGTTATCTCGGCGTCATAGTGATCGTGGTCGTCGTCGCCCTGCTGGCGGTCGGCGGCCTCTTCCTGCTTTTCCGGCCGGGGGGCAAGGCAGCGCCGCCCGCCGAGCCTCCCGAGACGATCGCACCCCCCGAGGAGCAGCGGCCTCCTGCGGCGGAGGAGGCTGAGGGGGCGACCCTCCCGCCTCCGGTCAAGCCCGCCGAGCCCGTCGTCGTCCCGCCAGAGGTGGAGGTGCCGCCGCCGTCCGCGGGCCGGATGGTGCGGCTGCGCTCCAGGCTGGCGCGCTCGCAGAGCGCGTTCGGGCGCGGCCTGCTCGAACTGCTGTCCCGCGACCGGCTCGACGACGAGGTCTGGGACGAGATCGAGGAGCGGCTGATCACGGCCGACGTGGGTGTCGGGCCGACCCGCGCCATGGTCGAGGAGCTGCGCACCAAGGTCAAGGTGCTCGGCAGCCGCACCCCCGACGAGGTGCGCGGTCTGCTGCGCGAGCAGCTGCTCGCCCAGATCGACCCCGACCTCGACCGCACGCTGCACGTGCAGAAGCACGGTGAGCGGCCCGCCGTGGTGCTCGTCGTCGGCGTGAACGGCACCGGCAAGACCACCACCACGGGCAAGCTGGCCCGCGTGCTCGTCGGCGACGGCAAGAAGGTGGTGCTCGGCGCGGCCGACACCTTCCGCGCCGCCGCCACCGACCAGCTGCAGACCTGGGGCGACCGGGTCGGCGCCGACGTGGTGCGGGGGCCCGAGGGCGGCGACCCCGCCTCGGTGGCCTTCGACGCCACCGCGAAGGGCATCGAGGAGAAGGTCGACGCCGTCATCATCGACACGGCCGGCCGCCTGCACACCAAGACCGGCCTGATGGACGAGCTGGGCAAGGTCAAGCGGGTCATCGAGAAGAAGGCCACCGTCGACGAGGTGCTGCTGGTGCTCGACGCCACCACGGGCCAGAACGGCATGCGCCAGGCCCAGGTGTTCGCCGAGGTGGTCAACATCACCGGCATCGCGCTGACCAAGCTCGACGGCACGGCCAAGGGCGGCATCGTCATCTCGGTCCAGCGGGAGCTGGGGGTTCCGGTCAAGCTGGCCGGTCTCGGCGAGGGCCCCGACGATCTCGCGCCGTTCGACCCCGAGGTCTTCGTGGACGCAATTCTGGGCGACTAAACCCGCTGTTTTCGGATATGTCTTCTACATTTACGGCCCTTTCCGAAAAAAGACGGGAAATATCGCTTACCGGAACAAGCCTTGATCGCCGAGTTTGCGTGTGTTCACATGAACCGGTTGCCACCGAGATCGCCTGCGTGGGCATTCTCGCGATCTCGGCATGCTCACCGCGAAAGGGTCCCGATGAAAAAGGTCGTCGTTCACAAGCCTGGAACCGTGAAGCCTTCCGGCGCCGCCGCGCCGCGACACGGCCACTGACTCCGGCCGGGCCGGCGTCCCCTGACGGGGCGCCGGCCGTGACAGCACCGGAGACGGACCACGGAAGAGGCATCGGGTGGACACGATCGTTCTGGACGCCGACCGCAGGCTCCACGGCCCCTACACATTCGGCGCCGCGCTGCTGGACCGCCTCGTCCCCGAGGCGCTGGACCGGTGGCCCGACCTGGTCGCCGCGCACGACATCGAGATCCGCGCCGCCGCGCCGCACCTGGAGATCCCGGTGCGCAGGCGGTCGCTCGCCGACAGCCTGCCGAGGGCGCAGCGCATCCTGATCCCCGGGGCCCGCCGCACGCTCAGGATCGCCAACGGGCTGGCCGAGTTCGTCCGCGACCACCTGGGCAGGAGCCGGCCCCTGACCCTGACGGTCGACAACCTCGACGAGGCGGACCCGACCGACACCGAGCTCGCCGAGGTGCTGGGGCGGCGGCTCGACCCCGGCCTGCTGCGGATCGTCCGCGGCCGGTCGGCACCGGGAACCGGCCCGCTCCGCGCCGACTTCGACCGGTTCCGTGACGAGGGCTTCCACCACGCCATGGCCGAAGCGGGCCTGGAGGCGTTGCGCGGCATGGCGTACGAGGCCGACCCGGAGGGCTGGCGCCGGCTCGTCGAGCGGGTGGCGGGTGCGCTGGAGGCCATCGAACGCGAGGACGAGGCCCGCGCCCTCTACGACAGGGCCCGCCGCGAGAGCACCGACCCCAAGCACCGCGCCACGATCGCGTACGGCACGGCCATGCTGCTGGTACGCCACCACGACCCCGCCCAGCGCGACGCCGAGCAGGCCCTGGCCTGGATCAACGAGGCCGTCGCCCTCACCTCGCTGCTGCCCGATCCCCGCGATCGCGCCTTCCACCTCGGGTTCGACCTCAACGGCAAGGCCCTGGTGGAGGTCCGCAGGGGCCGCCGGGACGAGGCGCTCGCCCTGGTGCAGGAGGCCATCGACCTGGCCGAGCAGGACCTGCGCGGCGAGCACCCCGTCCACCGGCTCGTGCTGTACGCCAACAGGGCCCAGCTGATGTCCATGGCGGGCCGCACCCAGGAGGCGTTGGCCGACTACGCGATCGCCATCGGCGCCGACCCCGGCTACCCCGACTACTACCTCGACCGCGGCAACCTCCTCCACAAACTCGGCAGGTACGACAACGCGCTGGCCGACTTCGAGGCCGTGATCCGCCTCAGCCCGCCCTTCCCCGAGGCGTACTACAACCGGGCGGAGGTCAGGTTCGCCACCGGAGACCTCGACGGCGCCCGCGCCGACCTGGACCACACGCTGGAGCTCGACCCGGAGTTCGCCCCCGCGTACGTGAACAGGTCCGGCCTGCACGCGGCGGCGGGCGCGTACGACCTGGCCAGGCAGGACGTGGAACGCGGGCTGGCCCTCGACCCGCGCAGCCCTCACCTGATGTGCGTCCTCGGGCAGGTGGAGGCCGCCGAGGGCAGGCAGGCGGAAGCCGTGGCCGCCTTCGACGCGGCCCTCGACCTCGACCCCGACCTGGTGGCCGCCTGGGCGAGCCGCGGCGCGCTGGCCTACGACTCCGGCGACCACGTCGCCGCCCTGTCCGACCTGACGAGGGCGCTGAAGCTCGCGGAGACGGCGGAGCTGCTGTTCAACCGGGCCCTGGTGCACCGGGCCGCGGGACGTGCCGAGGAGGCCAGACAGGACCTGCTCAGGGCCGCCGAGCTGGCTCCTGACGACCCGGACATCGCGCGGGAGCTCGCCAGGGCCTGACCCCCCGTGGACGGCGGCTTCTGGCTCCTGCTGGCGGCCTTCCTGACCTCGTCGCTGGGCACCTGGATCTACCGGCTCGCCCTGCCGCTGCTGGTCTACGACCTGACGGGCTCGGCGCTCGGCACGGGCCTGGTCTACGTCATGGAGTACCTGCCGTACCTGGCGCTGGCGATGTTCGGCGGGGTGCTGGCCGACCGGTTCGACCGCGGGCGCGTCCTGCTGCTCGGGGACACGCTCTCCGGGGCGATCAGCGCCGTGCTCGCGGTCGTGGTCAGCGTGCGGGTGCGGCAGCTCTGGCCGATCTATCTGGTGGCGTTGCTGCTGGCCGCGGTCGATCCGCTCTACCAGCCGGCGTTCCGGGCGATGGTGCCCTCGCTGGTGCGGCCGGAGCGGCTGCCGCAGGCCAACGCGCGGATCCACATCGGTGAGCACGCGGTCAACATGGCGGGCCCGGTGGCCGGCGGCGCGCTCGTGGTGGCGTTCGGCTACCAGGTCGCGGTCTACGCGGACGCGGGGACGTTCCTGCTGTCCGCGCTGCTGATCGCGCTCATCGGAAGGTTCAGGAGGCAAGAAGGCGGGCCCAGCGGGAGGGTGCAGGACGAGTCAGGGGCCCGCCGCGCGTCCGTGGGGGCGGACATCGGCGAGGGGCTGCGGTTCCTCCTCCACGGCGGGCGAGCCGTCCTGACGACCGCGCTCATCTCGCTGGCCTGCAACTTCGGGGTCTGGCTGCTGCTCGCGGACCTCGTCTACTACCTGAGCTCCTACCACGGGTTCACGCCCGGCGAGATCGGCGCCGTCTACGCCTTCCAGGGGGCGGGCGCGGTGGCCGGGGCGCTGCTGGGCGGTCGGCTGGTACGCAGGTGCCCGCCGGCGCGCCTGATCAGCTGGTCGGCCGTCGCGGGCGGGGTGTCGATGCTGGCGATGATCCCGGCGCGCGGGCCGGTGCTGGTCGGGCTGGCCTGGATGGGGCAGTTCGCGGGCGCGGGGACGATGATCGTGGCCATCGCGACGGTCCGCCAGCGGCTGATCCCCGACCACCTCCTCGGACGGGTGCTCGGCACCGCCCGCATGATCGCTTTCTCGTCCATCCCGCTGGCCGCGCTGGCGGCGGGGCTGTTCGAGTCGGCCGTCAGGAACGCCTACGTGGTCATGGCGTTCGCCGGGCTGAGCTGGCTGGCCGTCGCGGGCGCGGTGACCAGGTCACCGCTCAGGGACGTGGAGGCGCTCAGGGACGGGAGCGAGGGCCGACGGGCACGACCAGCGGAGTCCCCGCCACCGGATCAGGGATGATCTTGGCGTCCAGGTCGAACACCTCGGCCAGCAGGTCCTCGGTCAGCACGTCGTGCGGCGTGCCCGCCGCGACCACCCGGCCCTCCCGCATGGCCACCAGCCGGTCGGCGTAGCGGGCGGCCAGGTTGAGGTCGTGCAGCACCATGACGATGGTCCGGCCCGCGGCCTGGTGCAGGTGCCGCACCAGCTCCAGCACCTCCACCTGGTGCGCCAGGTCCAGGAACGTGGTGGGCTCGTCGAGCAGCAGCAGGTCGGTGCCCTGGGCCAGGGCCATGGAGATCCAGGCGCGCTGCCGCTGCCCGCCCGACAGCTCGTCGAGCGGGCGTTCCGCCAGGTCGGCCAGGCCGGTCATGTCCAGCGCCGCGGCGACCGCGCTCTCGTCGTCCGACGACCACTGCCGGTACCAGGTCTGGTGCGGGTGCCTGCCCCTGGCGACCAGGTCGGCCACGGTCAGCCCCTCCGGCGCGGTGGGCGCCTGCGGCAGCACGCCCAGCACCTTGGCCACCTCGCGGGTCGGGGTCCGGTCGATGCGCTTGCCGTCGAGCAGCACCTCCCCGCCGCGCGGCTTCAGCAGGCGGCCGAGGGCGCGCAGCAGGGTGGACTTGCCGCAGCCGTTCGGGCCGATGATCGTGGTGACCGTGCCCGTCTCGATGCCGAGGTCGAGCCCGTCGATGATGGTGCGCTCGCCGTACCCGAGCCGGACGTCCACGGCTTGCAGCCTCATTTGCGGGCCTTCCAGATGAGGTGGATCAGGTAGGGCGCGCCGAGCACCGCGGTCACCACTCCCACGGGCAGTTCGAGCGGCGAGAACGCGACGCGGGCGATCAGGTCGGCCCCGGCGGTGAGCACGGCCCCGACGATCGCCGACGACAGCAGCGGCGGCTGGGCGCAGCGGGTCAGCCGGAGCGCGATCTGCGGCGAGGCCAGCGCGACGAACGCGATCGGCCCGGCCGAGGCGGTCGCCACGGCGGCCAGCAGCACGGCCGCGAGGATCATCAGCGCGCGCGACAGGTTCATCCGCACCCCCAGCGCGGTGACCGTGTCGTCGCCGAAGCGCAGCGCGTCGAGCGAGCGGGTGCCGAGCAGCGTGAGCGGGACCAGCACGGCCAGCGCCAGCGCCGCCGGGACGACGTGCTCCCAGCCCCTGCCGTTGAGCGAGCCGCTGATCCAGACCATGGCCCTGCTGGTGTCGTTCACGTCGCCGACGGTCAGCAGCCAGTACTTGACGTTCGTGAACACGGCCGCCACGCCGATGCCGACCAGCACCAGCCGGTAGCCGTCGAGCCCGCGCCGCCAGGCCAGCGCGTACACGATCGTCGCGCCGAGCAGGCCGCCGAGCAGGGCGAGGGCGGGGATGCCGATCGTCGAGAGCAGCCCGCTGACTCCGCCGTACGCGCTGCCGCTGACCACCACGCCCGCCACGACCGTGACGGAGGCGCCAGTGGTGACGCCGAGGATCTCCGGGCTGGCTAGCGGGTTGCGGGCGATGGACTGGATGATCGCGCCGGACAGCGCGAGCGCCGCGCCCACCAGAGCGCCGGTGAGCGCCCTGGGCAGACGCAGCTCCATGATGACGAAGTGGTTCTGGCTGGAGACGTCGAAGGTGCCGGTCACGACCTCGGCGACGCTCATCGGGATGTCGCCGATGCGCATGTTCAGCGCCATGAGCAGGGCGAGCAGCACCAGGCCCGTCACGGTGACGGCGAGGCCGCGCAGGCGTACGCGCCAGGACAGGCCCGCCACCCGCAGCGGGACGGTCGCGCTCACAGCCGCACCGGCTTCCTGCGGCGGACCAGCGCGACGAAGAAGGGCGCGCCGAGCAGCGCGAGCACCACGCCGACCTCCAGTTCCCCCGGAGGGGCGACGACCCTGCCGATCACGTCCGCGAGCAGCAGCAGCGCGGCGCCGACCAGCCCCGAGTACGGCAGCAGCCAGCGGTGGTCGGTGCCGGACAGGGGGCGCGTCAGGTGGGGGACGATCAGGCCGACGAACGCCAGCGCGCCGCAGGCGGCCACCGACGCGCCCGACAGCAGGGTCACCGCGGCGACGCCGACGCCCCGGGTGAGCGCGATGTTCTGACCGAGGCCGCGGGCGACGTCCTCGCCGAGGGAGAGCGCGTTGAGGCCGGGCGCGTTGACCAGGGCGAGCACCAGCCCGATCAGGATGAACGGCAGCACCTGCCAGACCACGTCGGGGCCGCGGGCGGCGATCGAGCCGGCCTGCCAGAACCTGAAGACGTCCATGGCCTGCTCGTCCAGCAGGACGATGGCCGAGGTGAGCGCGTACAGGAAGGCGCTGACGGCGGTGCCGGCCAGGGCGAGCGTGACGGGGGTCGGGCCGCCCCTGCCGCCGACCATGCCGAGGGCGAACACGCCGACGCTGGCGACCAGCGCTCCCGCCAGGCCGAACCAGATGTAGCCGAGCAGGCTGGACGCGCCGAGCAGGATGATCGAGGCCACCATCGCGAACGCGGCCCCCTGGGTGACGCCGAGGAGGCCGGGGTCGGCGAGCGGGTTGCGGGTGTGGCCCTGCATGAGCGCTCCGGCGACGCCCAGCGCCAGCCCGGCCAGCACGCCGAGGGCGGTGCGGGGGATGCGCAGGGAGCGGATGACGATGTCGTTCTCGGTGCCGGTCGGGTCGGTGAGCGCGTGCCAGGCGTCGGCGGGCGGCACCGGCTTGGAGCCGATCGTGACGCTCAGCACCACGGCCACGAGCACGGCCGCGAGCAGGCCGCAGAGGACGAGGACCCGCCGGTGGTGGATGCCGCGCAGGGGCGCCACGGCGGTTGCGCTCACCGTCTCCTCCTCAGCGTTTGCCCGAACGTCATGAAGTATGCCAGGTTAGGCAGGGCTAACCTAAATTAGGGTTGCCTAACTAAGATCTTTTGGAAAGGGATCGCCATGAGACCGTTGCGTGCGCTGGTGGGCGCCGTGCTGCTGGCCGGCCTGGCCGCCTGCGGCTCGGCCGGGAAGGCTGCCGCTCCGGCGCAGCCCGCGGAGCCGTTCCGCACCGTCAAGCACGCGATGGGCGAGACGAAGATCCCCACACAGCCGAAGCGGGTCGTCGCCCTCGACCAGAGCTTCGTGGACGCGGTGCTCACGCTGCAGACGCCGGTGGTCGGCTATACCACCTACCGCTCGATCGACACCAAGCTCCCCGACTACCTCGGCGCTGTCGCCGCCCAGTACGGCAAGGAGGCCACGCCGGTCGGCACGCTGGAGCAGCCCAGCCTGGAGAAGATCATCGCGCTCAAGCCCGACCTGATCGTCTCGGCCAAGGTCCGGCACGAGGCGCTCTACGACAAGCTCTCGAAGATCGCGCCCACCGTGTTCAGCGAGACGACCGGCGCCATCTGGAAGGACAACCTCCGCCTCATGGGGCAGGCGCTGGGCAAGGAGCAGCTCGCCGAGACCACGATCAAGTCCTACGAGGAGCGGGCCGCCAAGATCGGCACGGAGATCAAGGAGAAGGACGGCAAGCTGCCGACGGTCTCCGTCGTCCGCTTCGCCGGCGAGCCGACCACCCGCCTGTACGTGGAGAACTCCTACTCGGGCGTGGTGCTGAAGGACGTCGGCTTCCCCCGCCCCCAGGGCCAGCCCACCAAGCAGGACGCGATCGCGGTGGACGTCAGCCAGGAGCGCATCGCCGACCTCGACGCCGACCACGTCTTCGTCTCCACCTACCCCGACCCGTCCTCCGACGGGCCCAAGCAGAAGTTCCTGGGCAACCCGCTGTGGGGCAAGCTCAAGGGCGACAAGCACGATGTCAGCGACCTGACCTGGATGAGCGCCGTCGGCATCCAGGGCGCCCACGCCATCCTGGACGACGTGGCCAAGCTCTTCGCGGTGGACCCGGCCAGGGCGGCGTCCTAGGACGGCAGGAAGGCCCGCAGGTCGGCCAGGTGCGGCGCGAGGTCCAAGCCCTGGTCGGCCAGCCAGCCGGGGTCGCCGTACGTCCCCCTGTAGCGGTCGCCGCTGTCGCAGATCAGGGTGACGACGCTGCCCTCGGTGCCCGACGCGCGCATCTCGCGGATGAGGTCCACGCAGGCCGCGACGTTGGTGCCGGTCGAACCGCCCACGTCGCGGCCCGTCGCCTCGCGTACCCAGTGCATGGCGGCGATCGAGCGGGCGTCCGGCACGGCGATCATGCGGTCGATGACCGTCGGCTGGAACGACGGCTCCACGCGCGGCCGGCCGATGCCCTCGATGCGGGAGCCGGCCGCGGTGGCGGACAGGTCGCCCGACGTCCAGCTGGGGTAGAAGGCCGAGCCCTCGGGGTCCACGACGGCCAGGCGGGTCTGGTGGCGGCGGTAGCGGATGTAGCGGCCGATGGTCGAGGAGGTGCCGCCGGTGCCCGCGCCGACCACGATCCAGGCCGGCTCGGGGTGCGGCTCCAGCGACATCTGGGCGTAGATCGACTCGGCGATGTTGTTGTTGCCGCGCCAGTCGGTGGCCCGCTCGGCGTAGGTGAACTGGTCCATGAAGTGGCCGCCGGTCTCGGCGGCGAGCCGGTGCGACTCGTCGTAGATGGCGCCGGCGTCGGTGACCAGGTGACACTTGCCGCCGTAGAACTCGATCAGGTGGATCTTCTCCGGCGAGGTGGACGCGGGCATCACCGCGATGAACGGCAGGCCGAGCAGCCGCGCGAAGTACGCCTCGCTCACCGCCGTGGAGCCGCTCGACGCCTCCACGATCGTGGTCGAGGGGCCGATCCAGCCGTTGGCCAGGCCGTAGAGAAACAGCGAGCGGGCAAGCCGGTGCTTGAGTGAACCGGTCGGGTGCACCGACTCGTCTTTCAGGTAGAGGTTTACTCCCCAGTGCGAGGGCAACGGGAAGACGTGCAGATGAGTATCACAACTCCGGTTGGCGTCGGCTTCGACCTTGCGGATGGCCTCCGCCACCCAGTGACGCGCGCCGGTGTCGTGACGGTCAACGAAATCCATGCCTATACGCTATCGGGTGTGACTCTGGCCACTCTTCCTGCGGGATTGGGTAAATAGTGTTACGATTACGAGACTTGTCCGGCCGTGGACGTGATCAAGCACGCCGCGAGCAGATGGACTGTTCACCTCTCTGACCAGGCGGGATCCGCTAACAAGGCCCTTACGTAGGGTCTGTCACGATGAGAACGCCGTCGGACGGCTTCGTGCCGAAACGGGGGAAAGCGCAAGGGGGAATGAATTGATCACCATGACCGATGAGCAGCGTCAGGACTGGTTCGAGCGCGACGTCGTGCCCGTGACCTCGCAGCTCTTCGCGTCCGCGATGCGCCTGACCCGTAACACGGCCGACGCTGAGGACCTGGTGCAGGAGACGGTGGCCAAGGCGTACACGTCTTACCACCAGTTCCGCGAGGGCACCAACCTCAAGGCGTGGCTGCACCGCATCCTCACCAACAACTTCATCAACGACTACCGCAAGAAGCAGCGTTCGCCGAAGCTGTCCGCCGCCGAGGACATCGAGGACTGGCAGCTGCACGCCGCCGAGTCGCACAGCTCGACGGGCCTGAAGTCCGCCGAGACCGAGGCGCTCGAGCGGCTCCCCGACAACGTCGTGATGAACGCGCTGCGCTCGCTGCCGGAGGACTTCCGGGTGGCCGTCTACCTGGCCGACGTCGAGGGCTTCGCCTACAAGGAGATCGCCGAGCGCATGGGCACGCCGATCGGCACGGTGATGTCGCGGCTGCACCGCGGCCGCCGCCAGCTCCGCGGCATGCTCGAGGAGTACGCCCACGAGGAGGGCGCCGTGCGCCTTCCCGCGCAGCGCGCCGCCTAGTCGGTCTCCCCACCCCATGTGCGGGCGGACGCGGAGCATCCCGCCGTCCGCCTGCTGATCCAGAGCCCGTATCCCCGAGGGGATTCGGGCTCCCGTGATATGTAGCCCGGATCGTCCCTCGCAGGCGACCTCGCCGCCCTACGCGACGGCTATCAGCGCCACCGCTCCGAGGGCGCAGGCGACCCCCGCCACCTGGATTCCCTGCAGCCGCTCGCCGAGCACCTGTCTCGCCAGCAGCAGCGTGCTCGCCGGGTACAGCGACACCAGCACGGCCACCAGGCTGAGCAGCCCGCGCTGCTGGGCCAGCAGGTAGAGCACGTTGGCCGCCATGTCCAGGACGCCGGCCGCGACGATGATGTGCAGCGACCCCGGGCCCGGCCTGAGCGAGCGCCGCGTCACCACGGCCAGCAGCACCACCATGGTGATCGACGACATTCGCGCCCCCACCAGCGGCCACAGCCCCGACCCGTCGGGGGCCATGGCCAGCAGGATGAAGAAGCCGCCGAACCCCGCCCCCGCCGCCAGCGCGGCGAGCACGGAGGCCGCCGAGCCGCGCTTCGCCGCGGACCGGTCCTGGCTGACCAGCAGCACCGAGCCGAGGGCCAGCGCCACGCCGACCAGTGCCACCGGTTCGGGGCGATCGCCGGTCGCCAGCCCGAAGACGACCGGCAGCGTGGCCGAGGTCACCGCCGTCGTCGGCGCGACCACCGACATCACGCCCGCGGCCAGCGCCCGGTAGAAGAGCACCAGTCCGGCGGCGCCCGCGAACCCCGCGCCGAGCCCCCAGAGCAGCGCCCCCTCGCTGAGGTGGCCCGGTAGGAGCGGCAGAAGGGCGAGGATCAGCCCCAGCCCGGCGAGCTGCGAGAGCGACACGACCGAGAGCACGCGGGAGCGGCGGGTGGCCAGCCCGCCGAAGAAGTCGGCCGTGCCGTACACCACCGCGCAGGCCGTCGCGAGGATCACCGCTGTCACGTTCCACCGTCCAGTTCACTGTGTTGCACCCTTAGTACAACACATAGGGTGCAACATACTGCAAATCGGATTCACTACACTGCACTGCATGGAAGATCCGGCGACGATCACTCAGGCGATCGCGAACAACGTCCGCGCCCAGCGCTCGCACAGGGGGTTGACGCTCGACGCGCTCGCCGCCAGGTCGGGAGTGAGCAGGGGAATGCTCGTCCAGATCGAACAGGGCCGGACGAACCCCAGCATCTCCACCCTCACCCGGATCGCCTCCGCGCTCGGCGTGACCGTGGCCGGGCTGGTCGAGGTCTCCGACGTGCCCGTGGTCAGGGTCATCGACAGGTCGGACGTCGTCACCTTCGACCAGGGCGGGGTGCGGGCCAGGCTGCTCGTCGGCGCGGAACGGCCGACGATCCTGGAGCTGTGGGACTGGCGGCTGGCCCCCGGCGAGCACCACGACGGCGACGCCCACCCGGCGGGAACCCGCGAGATGCTCACCGTCCTGGCGGGAGAGCTGACCCTGACCGTGTACGGAAAGGATCACCTGGTCAGAGCCGACGACGCGGTCCTGTTCACCGCCGACAGGCCGCACCGCTACGCCAACCGCGGGCAGGAGGAACTCAGGCTCGTGATGGTGGTAGCGGAACCGAGACAGGTGCCTGACCAATAACGTCGAATGGCCTCCAGATCACCATCTGGAGTTTCATGATTACTCCATGTCCTTGACGGCTGGTGCCCGTTGGTGGGTACATCCCGGTGTGTGCGGCGAATCGTCGGCTGGGGGTGGCGTGTGAGTGAGGCCAGTGCCGCGACGGAGAAGCTCCACGCGGAGCTTCACGGTCTCGGTGTCACCACCGCCTACGAAGTGGGGGACGAGGCGACCCTTTCCGTATGGATCGGTCTGGTCGTCCGTTACGGTGACGGCTTTTACCGTTGGCAGGAAGGAGCGGTGAAACGTCGGCATTTGGGTACGGATCCGGTTGGATGCGCCATGAGAGTGGCGCGTCGTTACGCAGAGCTACAGGCACACATTCCACTCTGGTGGGATGACCTGGCCAAGGAGCTGCGGGGAGGCCCGGCCCAGGACTACCCGTGATCCCCGCCGACGCTTTCAGGGGGAAGCATGCGCGCGTGGGGGTTGCCGCTGGCCTTGCTGATGTTGGCGGGTTGTGCCGGGAGCCCGGAACCTGTGGCGCCGTTGCCCGTGGTCGCCATACCGCCGGCCAGGATCGACCCCGGCGTGCTGGCCAGGCGCCTGGTGGCCATCCAACCCTCCTGGCCGAGTCAGCACGTCAACTGCAGGCGGGTCAAGTGCGTGGCGCTGACCTTCGACGACGGCCCGGGCGACTACACCGACCACCTGCTCGACCTGCTGAAGGCCCGGCACGTCCGGGCGACGTTCTTCGTCGTGGGGCAGATGGTGGCCGCCGACAAGAAGCACCTCGTACGCCGGATCTTCAGGGACGGACATGAGCTCGGCAACCACTCGTGGAGCCACCCGCAGCTCACCGCGGTGCCCGACGGCGTGCTGCGGCGCCAGCTGCGGTTCACCCAGCGCCTGGTACGGCAGCTGACCGGCGTGCGGATGCAGATCATGCGCCCGCCGTACGGATCGACGGACTCCAGGGTCGCCGACGAGGCCCGCCGCGACGGGCTGGCCCAGATCCTGTGGAGCGTCGACACCCTCGACTGGCAGGACCACGTGCCCGCCATCGTGGCCAGGCGCGCCACCACGGCCCGGTCGGGAGCCATCGTGCTGATGCACGACATCCACCGCACCACCGTAGAGGCCGTGCCGAAGATCCTCGACACGTTCACCAAGAAGGGGTTCACCTTCGTCACCGTGTCGGAGCTGTTCAACCACCCGCTGGTGCCCGGCAGGCGCTACAGCGGGCGCTGAACCGTCGCCCGTCCGTGGCACTCTTACGGCATGGGTTTCACCGGTTTCCCCGACGAGGCGTTCGTGTTCTACGAGGGCCTCGAAGCGGACAACTCCAAGACGTACTTCACCCGCCACAAGCACCTGTACGAGGACGCGGTGCGGGCGCCGATGCTCGCCCTCACCGACGAGCTGGCCGACGAGTTCGGCACTGCGCAGCTGTTCCGTCCGTACCGTGACGTGCGGTTCGCCAAGGACAAGTCGCCGTACAAGACCCACCAGGGGGCGTTCATCGACCTGATGCCCGGCATCGGGCTGTACGTCGAGGTCAGCGCGGCGGGGCTGTTCATCGCGGGCGGCATCTACACCCAGGCCGCCGACCAGGTGGCCCGCTACCGCGCCGCCGTCGACGAGGACCTCTCCGGCAAGCCGCTGCAGTCGATCGTGGCCGAGCTGACGGCGGCGGGCTACACGCTGGAAGGCGACCGGCTGAAGACCAGGCCGCGCGGCGTCCCCGAAGACCACCCGCGGATCGAGCTGCTGCGTCACAGGTCGCTGTACGCGGGGCTGCGCCTGGAACCGGAGCCGTGGGTGCACACGGAGGAGGTCCGTGGCAGGGTGCGCGAAAGCTGGCGGGCTTACGGGCCGCTGGTGGCGTGGCTGTGCACCCACGTCAGGGGGAGCGAGCTGCCGCGCCGGTGACACACCCCGACGAAGACGCGCTGACAACGAACGGCGAAACCCGGCCCCCATCGAGCGGGACGGGTGATTCCGCGCGCCCCCCTTCCCTCTCACCGGAGCGCCACGAGCCCCCGCGACCTTCCGACCGCTCCGGAACCGCGGAACTCCCTGAACCCCCCGAATCGCGCGGGGCCCGCGAGCAGGCGGCCGGGCGCGGAGAGAGGGCTCACGGTGACGGTGGGAGGTCGGGGAGTCGCGGCGGGAGCGTGCGGCCTGACGGGGAGGGCGACCGGTCGGGGAGCCGTGGGCGGCCGGGGAGGCGGGAGCGGGTGGTGATCGGGTCGGTCGCGGGCGTCGCGGCCGCCGTCTACGCCGTGCTGTCGCTGCTGCGTTTCGCGAACTTCAAGGCCAGCGCGTACGACCTGGTGATCTTCGATCAGGCGGTGCGGTCGTACTCGCAGTTCCGGCTGCCCGTCGCGATCGTCAAGGGCGTGCACAACGACTTCGGGCCGGGGTTCAGCGTCCTCGGCGACCACTGGTCGCCGATCCTGGCCCTGCTCGCCCCGCTGTACTGGGTGTTCGACGACCCGCGGACCCTGCTCGTCGCCCAGGCCGTGCTGCTGGCCGCCGCGGCGGTCCCGCTGTGGGTCTTCACCAGGCGGTCGCTCGGCCCGGGAGCCGCGCACCTGGTCGCGGTGGCGTACACGCTCTCGTGGCCGGTCGTGGAGACGGTCGCGTTCGACTTCCACGAGGCCGCCTTCGCGCCGCTGCTGACAGCCGTGCTGCTCGAACGGTGGCAGGCGGGCAGGCGGGTGCCCGTCGTACTGGCGGCGCTCGGCCTGCTGTGCGTCAAGGAGGACATGGGGCTGCTGGTCGCGGGGTTCGGGCTGGTGCTGCTCCTCCAGCGCGGCTGGCGGGCCCTGGGAGGCGCGTTCGCGGTCGGCGGGCTCGCCTTCACCTGGCTGGCCTCGCAGGTGCTCATCCCGCTGTTCGGGGGCAGGGCCGACTACTACTGGGCGTACGGCGCGCTCGGCTCCGACATGCCCGGGGTGGCGCGTACCGCGCTGACCGACCCCGTCGCGGTGCTCGCCCAGCTCGGCAGCCCGCCGGTCAAGCTCGTCACGCTGGCGTTGCTGCTCGGCGTCGCGTTGCTGGCGGCGCTGCTGTCGCCGCTGGCGCTGATGGCCGTCCCGCTGCTCGCGGAACGGATGCTGGCCAGCTCGTTCCCCAACTGGTGGGTGCCCGAGTACCACTACAACGCCTTCGTCGTGGTGGTCGTCTTCGCAGCCGGGGTCGACGGCGTGCGGCGCCTCCGGGCGCGCCGCGGGGAGGCCGCCTGGGGCGGGTGGGCGCGCTGGTGGGCGGCCGGGGTGCTGGCGTTCGCGGTGGCGAGCGTGCCGTTCTTCGCGCTCCGGGGCCTGGCCGACCCGGGGGCGTACCGGCTGGACCAGCGGGAGCGGGCCGCTGCGGCGGCCGTCGCAGCGGTGCCCGACGGAGTGCTCGTGGAGGCGGCCAACAACCTCGCGCCGAACCTGTCCGGACGCGCCACCGTGCTGCTGTGGGACCGGACACCCCGCTGGGCGCCCTGGGTCGTGGCCGACATCGGCCGCCGGACCTTCCCGTTCAAGGAGCTCACCGAGCAGCAGGAGCGCGTCCGTACCCTGGTGGCGGCCGGCTACCAGGTGAGGTTCGCCCGCGACGGCTACACGGTCCTGTTCAGGGCAGGCGAGACAGGCTCGACGTCCCCTGGTCGCCCTTGAGAATCCGGTCGACCGTCTGCCCGGCCGCCGACGTGGCGGCCGTGGTGCCCGCCGCGATGACGATCGCCACCAGCGGCGTGGCCAGGCTGCGGACGCTGCGGACGTTGCGCACCCGGGCCCACGGCTCCCCGGCCAGGTGCATGACACGCCACTCCCAGTACAGCCCGAGCCCGATGCAGACCAGCGCCCCTCCACCCACCACGATCGCCACCACCTGCAGCTTGTCCAGGGCCCCGAGGTCGGGCGCGGCCAGCGTCGACAGGTACCCCGACAGCTCCGTGAGCAGCGCCGCCGCCATCAGGTACAGGGCCTTGGTCATCGGCTGGGTGCCGCGGATGCGCGGGTAGAAGTAGCCGAACAGGAAGCCGAAGGCGGGCAGCGTGAGCAGGTAGCGCGCGTCGAACAGGAAGCTCGTCAGGTCGGGCCCCGACGGCCAGCCGTACACGAGCAGCAGCGGCAGGCTCAGCAGCAGGCTGACGACGAACGCCTGCACGCCGTTGTGCCACGGCGTGCAGCCCGCCGCCGTGGCGAACGCGGTCTCGGGGTGGCGGCCGTGCGCGCGCAGCGACTGCTCGAGGTCGTGCCGCCGGGCGTCGAACTCGGCCATGCTCAGCTCACCCGCGCCGAGCTTGCCCCGTCCGAGCCGGTAGAGCTCCTGCTCGGCGATGAGCAGCAGCCGCTTGTGCAGGGCCGCCCTGACCAGCTCCCGGTGCTCGTCGGACGTGGCGGGCTCGACGATCGCCGGACGGGCGCCGGAGAGCAGCCACAGGGCGGCGAGGCAGGCGACGAGCGCGGTGATCGACAGCAGCGGCAGCGGCACGTTGCTGTCGGCCAGCGTGAAACTCCCCCGGGGGGTGAGGTAGAGCACCATCAGGCAGACGATCATCGTCGCCCGCGCCCTCTGGTGGTCGACGGCCGTGATCGCGCCGCCGAGCCGTCTGAGCCGCAGCACCAGCATCGCGAACCCGAGCAGCAGCAGGCCGAGCACGCCGCGCATGAGCGGGTCGAGGGGCACCGCGCCGATCTTCGGGACGTCCTGGCCGGGCAGGGGCAGGCTCCACGACCCCGCGTCCAGCCACTCGATGGGCCAGCCCTGGACGAGCAGGCTGGTGGCCACCGACACCAGGATCGCGGCCCGCGACCACGTTCTCGTGGTCACCGCGATGGCGGCGATCGGGATCAGCGCCCAGCCGGCCGCCAGCGCCAGCCGGACGCTGTCGGGCGGGTAGACGCCGTTCAGCAGCGCCCTGACCCACAGCGCGAGCGCCAGCAGGCCGATCGCCGCCCCGGCGGCCAGCGCGGACAGCCGCGTGTCCACCGCCCGCACGCCGAGGTCCACGCTGAAGGCCACCGCCGACCCGGCCGCCGCCAGGACGGCGACACTTCCGGCGGCGAACAGCGTCGGGGCGGGGACCTGCCCGTGCAGGAAGGACCACGACAGCATGCCGAGGGCCACGAGCACGCCGAGCGCGCTCGCGCCGAGCACCTCCCGCTGCGTCCAGTAGGGGCTGGTCGGCAGGACCCTGTTCGCGTGCCACAGCACGAGGGCGGGCACCACGCCGAACAGGATCACGTACGCGAACGGTGTGAACGCCTCCGCGACCAGCGGGATCGCCAGCGTGGGCGCGGCCAGCGCCAGGCCGACGGCCAGCTGCCTGTTGGGGACCCGCTGCCACCAGGCCGTGCCCAGCGAGCGCAGCAGGAAGACGGCGAGCGCGATCGCGGTGAGCACGCCGAGCGCGGTCGCCCAGGAGAAGTCGTCCTCCTCCTGCTTGTCGGGGAAGCCGTAGGAGTCCTGCGCCAGGGTGACGGTCACCGGGTACGGCCCGACGGTGAACTCCAGCCGCTCCACTTCCTCCTTGTCGGGCTCGACGCCCTTCACCTGCAGCACGGTCCACTCGCCGGTGACCACCTCGACGGTGCGGCGCACGACCACGAGGGGCCTGCCGACGGGAGCGTTGAAGGCCAGCGCCATGAGCTCCTCGGGCTTGTACTGGCGGAGCAGCGTGACGGTGAACTTCGCCGTGGTCTGCTTGCCGGACGTGGTGAGCACGGGCGCCTGCCGGGTGGTCGGTAGCAGCTCGGTGCCCGAGACCTTGATCGCGCCGAACCCGTTGTCGGTGAACCGCCTGATGCCCTCGGGGAAGCCCGTGCCCTGCCGCAGGGTCTCGGCCAGGTCGTCGGACGTGTCCATCCGCAGCTGGTGCACGATGGTCACCTTCACCTGGCGCTGCCGCTCGTCCAGCCGCCCCTGGGGCACCCCTCTCAGGTCGGACGGGGTGGCCCTGGCGATGACGACCTCGGTCGTGGCCCCGCGGTCGGACTCGACCGTGGGCATGGTCCGCCCGGCGGTCAGCTCCCACGGGTCGGGCACGGGCGTCTCGGCCGTCGGGGCAGGCATCGCCACGGGCCTGGCTGCCAGGGCGCACCAGACGATCGCCGCCACCGAGACCGCAGCCAGCCCGAACGCGACCACCATCCGGAGCTTCCCCACAGAATGGATGATCCACGCGAGCCGGGTGGGGTTCCCTCTCGAACGGTAACGGTGTGATCACACCTGCGGCACGCCTGTCGGCGACGCCACACTTCCGTATCGGCCGCGCCGCACCGCGCTGACGGGCCCGTCACGCTGCGGTAAAGGACGACGGCCCGTTACGTATCGGGCCGTGAGCCGGGGTAAGGAAGACGGCCCGTCAGGTACCGGGCCGTGATCGAGGTGGAGCGGACGGCCCGTCACTTACCGGGCCTTCACTTGGGTGGATGGGGACGGCCCGGCACGTCGTGCGTGTCAGGCCGTCCTGTCACTGCGCCGCCGGTCAGGCGCGCTTGGCGCGGGCGGCGGCCCGGCCGCGGATGGCGGCGTCGAGGACGACCTTGCGGATGCGGACCGCGTCGGGCGTGATCTCCACGCACTCGTCCTCGCGGATGAACTCGAGGGCCTGCTCCAGCGAGAGCTGGCGCGGCGGGATCACCTTCTCCGTCTCCTCGCTGGTGGAGGAGCGCATGTTGGTGAGCTTCTTCTCCTTGGTGATGTTGACGTCCATGTCGTCGGACCGCGAGTTCTCGCCGATGATCATGCCTTCGTACACCTCGGTCGTCGGCGAGACGAACAGGGTGCCGCGCTCCTGCAGGTTGAGCATGGCGAACGCGGTGACAGGGCCGGACCGGTCGGCCACCAGGGAGCCGTTGTTACGGGTGCGCAGCTCGCCGAACCACGGCTCGTAGGAGTCGAAGACGTGGTGGACGAGGCCGGTGCCCCGGGTCTCGGTGAGGAACTCGGTGCGGAAGCCGATCAGGCCGCGCGCCGGGACCACGAACTCCATCCGGATCCAGCCGGTGCCGTGGTTGGTCATGTGCTCCATGCGGCCCTTGCGGACGGCCAGCAGCTGCGTGACCGCGCCCAGGTACTCCTCCGGGCAGTCGACGGTGAGCCGCTCGACGGGCTCGTGCACCTTGCCGTCGATGGTCTTGGTGACCACCTGCGGCTTGCCGACGGTCAGCTCGTAGCCCTCGCGGCGCATCTGCTCCACCAGGATGGCCAGCGCCAGCTCGCCGCGGCCCTGCACCTCCCAGGCGTCGGGCCTGTCGGTGGGGAGCACGCGCAGCGAGACGTTGCCGACCAGCTCCTTGTCGAGGCGGTCCTTCACCATGCGGGCGGTGACCTTGCCGCCCTTGACCTTGCCGACCAGCGGCGAGGTGTTGGTGCCGATGGTCATCGAGATGGCGGGCTCGTCGACGGTGATGAGCGGCAGCGGGCGCGGGTCCTCGGGGTCGGCCAGCGTCTCGCCGATCATGATGTCGGGGATGCCGGCGATGGCGATGATGTCGCCGGGGCCCGCCTCCTCGGCGGGCTTGCGCTCCAGCGCCTCGGTCATCAGCAGCTCGCTGATGCGGACCTTCTGGATGGAGCCGTCGGTGCGGCACCAGGCGACCTGCTGGCCCTTGCGCAGCACGCCCTGGTGGATCCGGCACAGCGCGATACGGCCCAGGTAGGACGACGCGTCGAGGTTGGTGACGTGGGCCTGGAGGGGCGCGTTCGGGTCGTAGGTGGGCGCCGGGATCGTCGACTTGATGATGTCGAACAGCGGCTCCAGGTCTTCGGAGTCGGGCATGCCGCCGTCGTCGGGACGGTTCATCGAGGCGCGGCCGGCCTTGGCCGAGGCGTACACGATCGGGAAGTCGATCTGCTCCTCGGTGGCGTCGAGGTCCATGAAGAGCTCGTAGACCTCGTCGACGACCTCCTTGATGCGCGCGTCGGGCCGGTCGACCTTGTTGATGCAGAGGATCACCGGCATCTTGGCCGACAGCGCCTTGCGCAGCACGAACCGGGTCTGCGGCAGGGGGCCCTCGGAGGCGTCGACCAGCAGCACGACACCGTCGACCATCGACAGGCCGCGCTCGACCTCGCCGCCGAAGTCGGCGTGGCCGGGGGTGTCGATGATGTTGATGGTCATGCCGCCGTGGCTGACCGCCGTGTTCTTGGCGAGAATGGTGATGCCCTTCTCGCGCTCGAGGTCGTTGGAGTCCATGACGCGGTCGTCGACGTCCTGGTTGGCGCGGAACGCCCCGGACTGCCAGAGCATGGCGTCGACCAGCGTGGTCTTGCCATGGTCGACGTGCGCGATGATCGCGATGTTCCGCAGGTCGTCGCGGCTGTTCAAAGGCATGATGACGTCTCGCTCTGTGATCGTGGGGGCGGGCCGCGCGAAGTCGCGGACCTTCTAAGTCTAGTTGATCCCACTCATGGCGGGAGCGTGACCAGGTCCAGAGGCTGGAACCGGCGCTCTGGCGTGCATATGGCGGACGAGCGTGATCCGGACGTACATAGCCGGTTACACATTGCTGAGCATGTCAGCGACTCCTGGGGTCCCTACATTGACGGCATGACCTGGACAGAGCTGGTTATGGGCATGACCTCTGTGCGCGGCGACCAGCCGGCGGTGAGCGACGTGAGAACGGGCGAGGTGCTGTCGTACGCGTCGTTCGCGCGGCGGGTCACGCACGCGGCGGCCGGGTTGCGGCGGTTCGGCCTGCGCTACGGCGACCGCGTGCTCGTCGACCTGCCCCTCGGCGTCGGGCTCACCGTGGCGGTGCACGCGGTGGCCTGGGCGGGCGGCACCGCCGTCCTCGGAGCCACCGGCACCGCCCTCATGATGATCACCCAGGGGCCTCACACCCGCGAGGCGGTGGACGTCCAGCGTGTCTTCACCTTCGAGCGGACACCGGGCGCGATCCAGTTCGCCGACCTGATAGGGGGGCGCACGGTCGAGTTCGGGCCGCTCGCCGGGCCCGCGCTCAGCCTCGACGGCGACCGGGTGCTCGACCACGACGAGCTGGCGACCGACCTGCGCAGGCTGGCGAGCCGCCTGCTGATCAGCAAGGACGACGTGGTGCTCAGCGCGGTGAGCGAGCCGTTCACGGGGTTGCGGGTCGCCGACCTGGCGATGATGGCGGGCGCCCAGGTGGTGATCGCGCACGAGCCGACGCTGATCGGCGCCCGGGTGCTGGCCGGCGAGCGCGCCGCCACGCTCGTGGTGGCCCCGTACGAACTGGCCAGGAAGCTGCTCGGAGACCCGGTGCTACGGGTCGTCGACGAGCGGGCGATCGTCAGCTCTCTCGGTCTTTGACTTCCTCCCCCTCCTAACGGAGGGAGGTTCCCACCCTCACGAGTGAAGTTTCCTGCTTCACAGCCGACCGCATCCGAGAGGGCCCGGAGTGTCTCACGTCAGCTCCACAGGCGGACACCGCTTGACCAGCGGCCAGAATGTTCTTGGCGGCGTTGATGTCCCGGTCGTGCCGGGTGCCGCAGGACGGGCAGTGCCACGTCCGGGTGTTGAGCGGGAGTTCGGCGAGCAGGTGCCCGCACGTCGAGCAGGTCTTGCTGGAGGGGTACCAGCGGTCGATCACGATCAGGTGCCGCCCGTGCCTGGCTGCCTTGTACTGCAGTTGCCGCCGGAACTCGCCCCATCCGCAGTCGGAGATGACCCGCGCCAGTCGGCGGTTGCGGACCATGTTCTGCACCGCCAGGTCCTCGATCACGATCAGGTCGTGCTCGCGTACCAGGCGGGCGCTGGTCTTGTGGAGGAAGTCGGCGCGGGCGTCACGGACCTTGGTGTGCGCGCGGGCGACCTTCGCCTTCGCCTTGTTCCTGTTGTTCGAGCCGCGCTGTTTGCGGGCCATGCGCCGCTGGTAGCGGGCCAGATTCTTCGCCTTGCGTTCCAGATGACGGGGGTTGGCGATGCGCTGCCCGGTGGACAGGACCGCGAAGTCTTTGACGCCCAGATCCACACCGACCGCCGAACCGGCAGCCGGGACCTGCCCGCCTTCGCCGGCGGTCTCGTCGGCGGTCTCGACGGCGGTCGTGTCGGCGGTTTCGACGGCGGTCGTGTCGGCGGTTTCGACGGCGGTTTCGACGGCGAGGGAGGCGTGCCAGCGGCCGTCGGGGTCGCGGGAGATGGTCACCGTCGTCGGGTTCAGCGTGGCAGGGTCCACCTCGGGCCAGGACCACACGAACGCGAGCGGCGCGTCCATCTTCGCCAGGAACAGCCGCCCGTCCTTCCAGCGGAACGCCGAGCGGGTGTAGGTCGCCGACTGCTTGCCGTGCCGGGACTTGAACCGGGGATGGCGGGCGCGTCCGGCGAAGAAGTTCACGAACGGCGTGTACTGGTGCCGCAACGTCTGCTGCAACGGCACACAGGAGACCTCGAACAGAAACCCGAACTCGGGGTCGCGCTTCAACTCGGTCAGATACCGGTCGCTCTGCGCGTAGGACGTCGTGGCCCCGTCGGCGCGGTAGCGGTGGCGCCGCCACGCCAGCGTCTTGTTCCACACCAGGCGTACGCAGCCGAACGTGCGATTCAGCACCGCAGCCTGTTCGGGAGTGGGGTAGACCCGCACACCTTGTACGCCGTACGCACGTTCGCATTCTGCCGCAGCACAGAAAGATCCGTCAGCGAAAGGGAGAAGGTGACGTAATGTGCGCTTCGCGCCCTGGGTTGTCCCGGCTCCGTCGGGGCAACCCTTGCGGGGCCTGGATTCCCCCGGCCCTGACGGAACGGGCTTCCTCCGGGTCATGGTGAGAAACCGGTGACAGAGCGCGCCGAGTACGACACTGTGAGGTCATGGCAGACGGCCTCCGGCACAATCTCCCCGCGGAGCCGAACCGGTTCGTAGGTCGCGAGCGCGACATCGACGACCTGTGCGAACTGCTCGGCGAGACGCGCGTGGTGACCCTGTGCGGTGTCGGCGGCATCGGCAAGACCCGGCTGGCGCAGCAGGTGGCGGTCAGGCTGCTGCCGCGCTACCCCGACGGCGTGTGGCTGGTCGAGCTGGCCAGGATCACCCGTCCCGAGTTGGTCATGCAGGAGATCGCCAGAACGCTCGGCGTGAGCGAGGAGGGCAGCCGCGCGCTGTTCGACACCCTGACGGCCAGGCTGCGCGACTCGCGCGGCCTGCTGCTGATCGACAACTGCGAGCACCTGGTCGACAGGTGCGCGGAGGTGGTGGCGGCGCTGGTCGCGGCGTGCGGACGGCTGAACATCCTGGCCACCAGCCGGGAGCCGCTGCGCATCGCGAGCGAGCTGATCTGGCGGGTGCCGCCGCTTGACCTGCCCGGCCTGTCAGAACCGCCGGGCCCGGGCGCGGGCGACGTCGAGTCCGTGCAGCTCTTCCTCGACAGGGCGGCCGCGGCGGGCACCCGGCTGGGGCCCGACAGCCTGCCCGACGTGGTGCGCCTGTGCCGGGCGCTCGACGGGCTGCCGCTGGCGCTGGAGCTGGCCGCGGCCCGTACCAGCCTGCTCAGCCCCGGCCAGATCGCCGACCGCATCGACGACCGCTTCTCGCTGCTCACCACGGGCGGCCGCACGGCCCCCGCCAGGCAGCGCACCCTGCTCGCCGCCGTGGAGTGGAGCTTCGAGCTGCTGTCGGTCAAGGAGCAGGTGCTGCTGCGCAGGCTGTCGGTCTTCGCCGGGGCCTTCGACCTCGACCTGGCCGAGCAGGTCTGCACGGAGCGGCCCATCTCCGAGCCGGAGATCGTCGATCTGCTCGGCGGCCTGGTCGACAAGTCGCTCGTGCTGTGCGACGAGGCCCGCAGGCGCTACTGGATGCTGGAGACGATCAGGAGCTTCGCGGCCGGACGGCTGGCGGAGGCGGCCGAGTGCGAGGTGCTGCGCGAACGCCACCTGGAGGTGCTGTGCGCGCTTCAGGAACGCCACTTCGCCACGGAGCTGCTCAAGCAGGGGATCCCGTGGCGGGAACGGCTGGCAGCCCTGACGCTGAGCCGCGGCCACCTCGACGACCTGCGGGCGGCGCTCGACTGGGCGGTCGAATCCGGCAACGCCGCACTGGGCCTGCGACTCTGCGCGTCCAGCACGGGTCTGCTGCCCGTCAGCGGCAACGTGACGGAGATCGTCGGCTGGCTGGAGCGGCTGCTGGCGCTGGACCTCGGCCAGGTCACCGACCAGCAGGTGGCCCGTGCCAAGGCGTACCTGGCCTACGGGCTGGAGGCGCGTGACGAGCTGAGCCGAGCCCTGGAGTACGCCATGCAGAGCCTGGACGGCCTGCGCGACGACGACTCCTTCTGCGTGTGCGTCGTCCACAGCCTCGCGGTCATGCTGCTGCTGCGCATGGGCCGGGTCGACGAGGCGTTCCACCACGCGGAGAAGGGCATGGCCCTGGCCGCGGCCAAGGGCGACACGTGGAACCAGGCCGCCGGGCTGGCCGGGCTGTCGGCGGTGGCGCTGGTGCGAGGGCGGCTGCGCGACGCCCAGCGGTACGGCGAGGAGGCCCTGGAGCGGGCGCACACGCACGGCCACCGCTGGATCCTGGCGCGGACCGCGATGCAGCTCGGGTCGGTGGCCGAGGTCCGCGGGGATCTGGTCACGGCGATGGCCCAGTACGAGCTGGCCGTCCCCTGGCTGGAGGAGCTGGGCAGCGGGGCCGACCTGGCGCGCTGCATGGCCAGGACCGGCAGGGTCGCGGCGATGCTGCACGAGTTCGGTCCGGCGAGGGAGCGGCTGGCCGCGAGCCTGGCGCTGAGCAGGGAGACCGGGCAGCGCCAAGGGGTGGCCCGCTGCCTCGTCGGGCTGTCGGTGCTGGCGGAGGCCGAGGGCGACCTGGAGGGCGCGGTGCTGGCGGCCGCCGCCGCGGCGGCGCTGCGCGAGTCGATCGGCCAGCAGTCGGCCACGATCAGGATCGGGGAACTGCGCGCCCGCGCCCGTGCCAAGCTCGGCGACGGCCGTACCGCCTCCCTCTGGGTGCGGGGCGCGGCGGTGAACCCCGACGACGCGGCCCGGCGCGTCCTGGAAGGCGAGCGGCTGAGGGTGAGCGGCCCCGTGGCCGCCGAACCGGTCAGGCGCTCGCTGCTGACCGCGCGCGAGCTGGAGGTCGCCGCCCTGCTGACGCGCGGCCTGTCCAACCGGGGCATCGCCGCGGAGCTGGTGATCAGCCCGGCGACCGTGGCACGGCACATCGCCAACATCATGGAGAAGCTCGGCTACACCTCGCGGGCGCAGATCGCCGTGTGGGCCGCCGAGCACTCGGGAACTTCTGCATAGCCATCTGCATATTCCGCCCGATGTACGCACGAGATGTCCTCTTTACCGTGGGCCCATGGATGAGCGGATTGTCATGGTGGACTCGGGTACGGGCCTGGGCATCACCCAGGGCCAGCTCGACGAGCTGTCGGCCGCGGCGGCCGTCCAGCTCCGGCGCAGGGGCGTGCGCACGGGCGACACGGTGCTCATCTGCCTGCCCGTCGGCCCCGGCCTGCTGGTGGCCACCGACGCGGTGATCGCGGCGGGCGGTACGGTCTGGCCGGTTCCGGCGGAGCTGGAGGCGGGCAGCCTGCGCGAGCACATCCTCGCCAGCCGGGCCCGGGTGATGATCTCCGACCTGCCGCACGCGCTCGACGCGGCCGACGAGTCGCGCGTCAGGATCGTGGTGAGCCTCCCCGACCTCAGGGCCGACCTGAGCGCCGGGGAACCATACCCGTTGGGTGGCGAGATGTGCACGCAAAGTGATCGTGCGGGCCCCCGAACCAGGGAAGACTGAGCAGGCGTGAGCCTCCCGCCGACACCTGGGCACCCGATGACCGCGCACGTCCAGCACAACCTCCCCGCCGAACCGAACCGTTTCGTCGGACGGGCACGCGACGTGGCCGAGCTGTCCGCGCTGCTGCGCGAGCAGCGCGTGATCACGCTCTGCGGGGTGGGCGGCATCGGCAAGTCCCGGCTGTCGCTGCACGTCGCGGCCGAGGTGGTGGAGCGCTTCGCCGGTGGGGTGTGGCTGGTCGAACTGGCCCGCATCGGCAACGCCGAGCTGATCGCGCACCGGATCGCGGAGGTGCTGGGGGTCCGCGACGAGGTTCCGGGACGGGTGCTCGACGGGCTGCGGGCCCGGCTGCGCCAGGCGGACGCGCTGCTCGTCCTCGACAACTGCGAGCACCTGGTCGACAGGTGCGCGCGGCTGGTGGCGGCGCTCATGGCCGACTGCCCAGGGGTGCGGTTCCTGCTCACCAGCCGCGAGCCGCTGCGCATCCCTGGAGAGCTGATCTGGCGGGTGCCGCCGCTGGAGCTGCCCGACGAGGAGCACCCGCACGCCGAGTCCGTGCTGCTGTTCGTGGACCGGGCGCTCGCCGTCGGGGCCCGCGCGGTGACCGACGACATGGACGACATCGTGCGGCTGTGCCGGGCGCTCGACGGGCTGCCGCTGGCACTGGAGCTGGCGGCGGCCCGTACCAGCCTGCTCAGCCCCGGACGGATCGCCGACCGGCTGAAGAACCGCTTCCAGCTGCTGACCACCGGCGACAGGACGGCCCCCGAGCGCCAGCGCACGCTGCTGGCCACCGTCGAGTGGAGCCACGAGCTGCTCAGGCCCAAGGAGCGGATGCTGCTGCGCAGGCTGTCGGTGTTCGCCGGGCACTTCGACCTCGACCTGGCCGAGCAGGTGTGCGCCGACGGCGGCATGGTGCGGGCCTGCGAGGTGCTCGACCTGCTCAACGGGCTGGTCGACAAGTCCCTGGTGCAGCGGCACGACGCCAGCGGGCGCTACCACCTGCTGGAGACCATCAAGCAGTACGCGGTCGAGCGGGCCCGGGAGGTGGGGGAGGAGGCGTGGCTGCGCGACAGGCATCTGAGGCTGATCTGCGAGGCGCAGGAGCGCTGCTTCACGGCCGGCTCGCTGGCCGACCGCATGCCGTGGCCGGCGCGTTTCGCCTACTTCGGCAGGGGCAGGGCGCTGCTCGACGACTGCAGGGCGGCCGTCGACTGGGCGATGGAGTCGGGCAATGCGCCCCTCGGGCTGCGCCTGTGCCGGGCCACGGTGACGATCCTGGCGATGCGCGGCGACCTGGCGGAGGCCGTCGACTGGCTGGAACGGCTGCTCGGGCTGGACCTGTCGCAGGTGCCGCCGGACGTCGTCGGCGTGGCCAAGGGCGGCCTGGCCTACGCGCTGGAGGCCCGCGACGAGCTGGCTCGCGCCGCCGAGCTCATCGTGGAGAGCATCGAGGAGCAGCGGCGGCACCCCTACAGCCACTGGCTGGGCGTCAGCTACGCGGTCGCGGTGACCGTCTTCCTGCGTACCGGCCAGGGCGACCGGGCCGCGCGCTACCTCCAGGAGCTGGACGAGGCCGCCACCGCGCACGACGACCTGTTCAACCTGGCGACCGCCCGCATGGCGCAGCTCAACCTGGCGCTGTTCCAGGGCCAGGTGCGCCAGGCGCAGCGGCTCGGCGAGCAGGCGCTGGCGCTGGCCGAGGAGTCCGGGCACCGGTGGACCATCGCCAGGGCGCTGACCCACCTCGGGGCCGTCGCGGAGGCGAGGGGCGACCTGGAGGCGGCCCGCTCGCACCACACGGCCGCGCTGCCGCTGCTGCGTGAGCTCGACAACCGGGCCGAGCTGGCCCGCTGCCTGGCCAAGCTCGGCAGGGTGGCGGCCCAGCTGCACGACCACGCCACCGCCAGGGAGAACGTGGCCGCCAGCCTGGTGCTGTGCAGGCAGACGGGCCAGCGCAGGGAGATGGTGCGCGTCCTGGTGGCCCTGTCGGTGCTGGCGCAGTCAGAAGGCGACCTCGACGGCGCCGTCCTGGCCGCGGCGGCGGCGAGCGCGCTGCGCGAGTCCATCGGCCAGCACGGCAACCGCGCCAGGACGCACGAGCTGCTCACCCTCGCCAGGGCCAGGCTGGGCGAGACCCGCGTGGCCGCGCTCTGGGCCCGCGGCCGGGAGCAGCACCCCGACGAGGTGGCCCGGCGCATCCTCGACAGGGAGAGCCCGCCTCCGTCGCCGTCCTTCGCGCCGGCGCCCGAGGGCCGCTGCTCGGCGCTGACGCCCAGGGAGTGGGAGATCGCCGGGTTGCTCACCCGCGGGCTGAGCAACCGGGCCATCGCGGCGGATCTGGTGATCAGCCCCGCGACGGTGGCCAGGCACGTCGCGAACATGATGGACAAGCTCGGCTTCGCCTCCCGCGCCCAGATCGCGGTCTGGGCGGCCGAGCACCGGCCTGGCGCCGGCGACCTGGCGGGCGAGGGTGACCGTGGCGTGGAGGGGCACTGCGGCTGAGCGGGACGGTCGCGCGCGGGTTCCGGCCAGGGGATCGTATGAGCGGGACGGTCGGGCGCGGGCTCCGGGCAGGGGGATCGTAGGCTCGGCGGTATGCCGTTCGCACCGCACTTCCCCGTCATGCTGAGGACCGGCGACGGGGTCCGCATCGACGCCGCGCACACCCCGTCCACACGGGTCGGCCTGGGCCTCGATCGGGGTCTTGATCTGGGCATCGTGATGGCGCACGGATTCACCGGCTCGTGGCGGGAGCGCACCGCGCGCCGCATCGCGCACGTGTTCAGCGGGTTCGGCGGCGTGATCGCGTTCGACTTCCGCGGGCACGGCCGCTCGGGCGGCGAGAGCACCGTCGGCGACCTGGAGGTGCTCGACGTCGAGGCCGCCGTGCGGCACGCCCGCGTGGTCGGCTACCGCAGGATCGCCGTGGTCGGCTTCTCGATGGGGGCGGCGGTCGCGGTGCGGCACGCGGCCCTGCACAGCGGGGTGGACGCCGTGGTGGCGGTCAGCGGCCCCGCCCGCTGGTACTACCGCGGCACCAAGCCGATGCGCCAGGTGCACTGGGCGATCGAGCGGCCGCTGGGGCGCTGGGCCGCCCGGCTGGCCAAGCGCACCAGGATCGCCCGCGGCCAGTGGGACCCGGTCCCGATGCCGCCGCACGAGGCCGCCGCGCTGATCTCGCCCACCCCGCTGCTGATCGTGCACGGCGACGCCGACGCGTTCTTCCCCGTCGAGCACGCGCACCAGCTGTACGCAAGCGCCCGCGAACCCAGGCAGCTCTGGATCGAGCCGGGATACGGCCACGCGGAGTCCGCCGCGACGCCCGAACTCATCCGGCGAATCGGAAAATGGATCACCTCGAACTTTTCCTGAGTAACGAACGTCTACCTAGGGCGGAAGGGAGATATCCGCCGGGAGAAAGTCCTAGGGGAAGGAAACCGCCGAGGCGGTGGACGTGGGACATACTTCATGTAATCGGGCGGTAGCCCAGCGTCGCGGGGGCGCGCTGGGTACCCATCCGTGACGAGGGCTCCGGCACGGCCGGAGCCCTCGGTCGTTTCCCGGCCGACCAAATCCCAGCCGGAACCGGGCCTGCCCGCCCTGTTCCTGGCACGGCTGTCCTCTTCAGGCCGCCCCGTTCTCGGCGCGGCTGCTCCCGGTTTCGCCGCCCCGCTCCCGGTTCGGTCGCTCCCGGTGCGGTCGTGCTCAGCCCAGGCGCGAGATCGTCTTGTACTCCAGGTAGCCGTTCAGGCCTTCCGGGCCCAGCTCGCGGCCGATCCCGCTGGCCTTGTAGCCGCCGAAGGGGACGTTCGCCTCCAGCATGAAGCAGTTGACGCCGTAGGTGCCGGTGCGCACCTGGCGGGCCACGTCCATGCCGTGGTCGGCGTCGGCCGTCCAGACCGTGCCCGCCAGGCCGTAGTCGCTGTCGTTGGCGATGTGGATCGCGTCGGCCTCGTCCTCGTAGGGGATGACGGTCAGCACCGGGCCGAAGATCTCCTCGCGGGCGATGCGCATGTTGTTGGTGACGCCCGCGAACACCGTCGGGGCGACGTACCAGCCGCGCTCGTACGGCCGGTCGAGGCCGCCGACGACGACCTTGGCCCCCTCGTCGATCCCGATCCTGATGTAGCCCTCGACCCGGTCCTGCTGCCGCTTGGCGACCAGTGGGCCGATGCCGGTGGCGGGGTCGGCGGGGTCGCCGACGGGCTGCGAGGTGACCATGGCCGCGACCGCGTCCACGACCTCGTCGTAGCGGTTGCGCGAGGCCAGGATGCGGGTCTGCGCGACGCACGCCTGGCCGTTGTTCATCAGCGAGGCGATCGCCAGCATGCCCATGTTGGACGCGAGGTCGGCGTCGTCCAGGATGATCGCCGCCGACTTGCCGCCCAGCTCCAGGCTGACCCGCTTGAGCTGCTCGCCGCAGATGGCGGCGATGCGGCGGCCCGCGGCGGTCGAGCCCGTGAAGGCGACCTTGTCCACGCCGGGGTGTGCGACCAGGTACTCGCTGACCTCGCGTCCGGCGGGCACGACGTTGAGCACGCCCCGCGGGATCCCGGCCTCCTGCGCCATCTCGGCCAGCAGGTACGCGTCCAGCGGCGTCTCCGGCGCGGGCTTGAGCACGATGGCGCAGCCCGCCAGCAGCGCGGGTGCGACCTTGGTCATCGTGACGAACTGCGGGACGTTCCACGGCACCACGGCCGCCACCACACCGACCGGCTCCCTGCGCACGGTGGTCGGCCCGAACAGGCCGGGGCGCTGCTCCTCCTGGGCGAACGTCTTTCCGTACTCGGCGTAGAACTGGAGCATGCCGAGGGGCTGCGGAGCCTGCGCGAGGTTCGAGAACGTGATCGGCGAGCCCATCTCCTCCGTGATCAGCTCGGCCAGCTCGGCCTGCCGCTCGGTGTAGATCTCGGCCAGCCTGGCGATGGCCTCGGCCCGTTCGGCGAACGTCAGGCGCGGCCAGGGGCCGAGGTCGAACGCCACGCGGGCCGCGGCGACCGCGCGGTCCACGTCGGCGGTGGTGCCGTCGGGCACCCGTCCCACGACCTCCTCGGTGTGGGGAGAGATGACGTCGATCGTTCCGGTGCCCGCCGGGGTCACCCATTCGCCCCCGATGAACAGCGTGTCGTGCTGGCGCATGTCGTGAGCCCTCCTGCTTGACCTAATGCTTGCTTGCTGCCGCACTGCCTCAAGCAGACCGAACCATCTTCTGTCCGAGCACGCAAGAGGGCGCCGACAGGCGCGGTGAGGGGGTTGCGGGGACGCACGGGAGGGGCTGCGGAGAGGGCGCGGGAGGGGCCGGAAGGGGTGCGGCGGGTGGGCCGCACCCCTCTTGCGTGGTCAGCCGAGCAGGTGCCGCATCGACCGCTTGACCAGGTCCGTGCGCGCCGCCTGGCTGGTCAGGCTCTCGACGCCGAACCCCAGGTAGACGGTGTTCTTGGTGGCCAGGCCGCCGCCCTCCTCGAACACCTGGTCCGTGCGGAACCAGTTGTTGATCGACACGGACGAGCCCGCCGGGGGATCCGCGACGGTCCAGCCGCCGAGGTCGGCCTCGAACGAGCTCTGCTCCGCGGTCGCGCCGTCCAGCGTGACCGCGAAGTCGTCCAGGAAGACGCCCGCGCCCTGGGTGCCCCAGTCGCTGACGTAGGAGATCGACAGCTCCACCTTCTTACCCGCGTACGGAGTCAGGTCGATCTTCCACTGCTGCCAGCCGGCGGAGTTGCCGCTGGCGGCGTTCCACGACCCGGAGGTGCCGGTCGGCTCGCAGGCCGGGCCCTGGTAGCGCTGGGTGAACGGGTGGATCGTCCGCCAGCCCGCGCCGCCGCTCGGCGGGGCGCAGCTGCTTCCTGTGTCCTGCGTGGTGTGGCCGTTGGCGTCGGGGAGCGTCGTCCAGTCGTCCTGGCCCGCCGTGTGCGCCTCGACGGTCAGGAAGTCCCAGCCGGACTCGGTGTCGTACGAGGTCCAGAACGACAGGTCGCCGCCCGTCTTGCCGGTCAGGTCGATCGTCCTGGTCAGCCGCTTCCACGACACGTCGGCGATGCCGCTGTAGACGTCCCAGGAACCGGTGTGCGGGTCGAACGGCCCGCCGGGACGCGCCCACTTGACCGGGGCCGAGCTCGCGAACCGGGGGAACTGCCGCGCGGGCAGGATCGCCGAGGTCGCCACGTAGGAGTTGGTGTGGCTCGGCGCCAGCGTGCCCGCGAAGCCGTCGAACCGGCCGCCCACGCCCTTGAGCTCGTACGGCCGGCCTGTCGTCTGGTCGGTGCCGCCGTCGTCGAAGAAGACGTACGCGCCGAGCCAGTACTGCTGGAAGTCGTTGAACACCTGGATGCACGGCGGGTCCGTCGGCGTCGCGCACTCCGGCTGGGCCGGTTGGTCGGGCTGGAAGTAGTACTGGCCGTTGGCGTTGGCCGCGTACGACGGGTACTTGCCCGCGTGCAGCAGCTTGCCGCCCTCGTTCAGGTAGTCGCGGACGGCCAGCTCGGTGTCGACCCCGCCCTTGGACGTGGTGCCGGGCACCTGGCCGGTGCTTCTGGGGATGATGTCGTCGCCCGTCTCCCAGACCACGGCCTTGTAGTGGCTCAGGACCCCGAGCGGGTGTGGGGCCTTGCGTCCCAGCTTGTCCATGTCGTAGACGTCCGAGGTGTAGCCAGCCTCGGCGAGGGCGTTGACGTAGTCGCCGGCGTACTTGGCCTCGGTGGCGCCCTGGGCGGGGCTGATGCCGGTGACGTCCTCGGTGGCCAGCACCAGGACCTTGCCGCCGATGTCGGAGGCGACCGTGTAGGTGAAGTCGGCGCTCTTCCTGCCGAGCGAGGTGAACCAGACCTTCACCTTGTCGCCCGGCCTGGTGCCGGTGATCTTGCCGCGCATCCAGTGGTAGTAGGTGTCGTAGCCGTCGCCGTACCGCTCGCCGCCGCGCCACTCGCTGGTCGGCGCGACCCTGGTTCTGCCGCCGTTGACCTGGTAGTTGAGGAGGACGGGGCCGAGCTTGCGCTTGGCGTCGACCTGTACCACCTGGTCGCGTCCGTAGCTGACCTCGAACGGGTCCAGGACGAAGTCGGGCGTGGTGTTGCCGAGGTGGCTGACCGGTTCCGAGCGGTTGGTGGCGGACTCGGCCACGTCCAGGGCGAACGGGATGTTCTTCTCGAACTCCGCCTGCACCAGGGCCTCGTCGTCGGGGAAGACGAAACCGCAGCCGTCGCAGCCCTCGTCCAGCTCCGGGGTCCAGGCCAGCGTCCCGTACCTGAAGTGGGCGTGGTCGGTGGTCTCGCCGTTGGTGGTGTAGAGCTCGGCGCTCAGGTCCGGGTCGAAGCCGGCGATGGCGGGCTTGGCGTCGTTCCCCGACAGGGCCTGGTAGATCGGGTCGTCCGCGGTCTTCGTGGCGATCTGCCAGCCCTGTGGGTAGAGCAGCAGCGGGCCGTAGGAGTGGTAGTTGATCTGGCCCTTGAACCTGATCCTCTTGAGCAGGCCGTCCATGGCGACGGTCTCGGGCTCGCTGGCGGGCCCGGCGCCGCGGTAGGTCTCGCTGCTGGGGATCGACGAGGAGCCCTCCTCGTCGTAGTGGAAGTTCGTGGGGAAGTTCCTGTTCGGGTCCACGCCGTCGCCGACGGTGATCTTGCCGTCGCCGTCCACGTCGCGCAGGTTCTTCCGCCACAGGCGGTTGCCCTCGGTGAAGGTGAAGTCGTAGCCGTCGGGGTTGGCGACGGGGACGAACCACAGCTCCGTCCTGGTGAGCAGGTCCTTCAGCGCCGTCCTGTTGGCGAGCACGTACTTCAGCAGCCGCATGTCCACCTCGGTGGAGATCCACTCGCGGGCGTGCTGGGTGGCGGAGAACAGGGTGGCGGGCTTGACGCCGTCGGGCAGCGCCCTGGCCAGCGTGGTGACCTTGACGGCCAGGATGTCCTGGCCCTTCAGCGTCCTGCCGATCGACTGGATCTTGACCAGGTCCTTGTTGGCGTTGGCGATGGCCCTGAGCTGGTCGGCGATGCCGCCCGGCTCGGAGTAGGACCTCCAGACGGTGTAGCCGCCCGCGGCCTGCGCCGTGGTCGCCTCAAGCTGGGTCTGGCCCTGCGGGTTGCGTACGGGCTCGGGTTGGTGGCCGAGCTTGCGCAGGCCGTCGAGGTCGGCCTGGGCGGCGGTCAGTTCGACGTGCTCCTTGCCGCCCGCCGTCTCCTGCTGGACGACGTCGAAGCCCTTCTCCCTGAGCGCCTGGCCGGTGCCCGGGGAACCGTCCAACTGGTAGAGCTCGATCCGGTCGGCGGGTGGCGGCGGGGCCACCGTGGCCCCGGCCTCCAGGGCGACGAGGGACGTGCACAGGCCCAGGGTCACGGCCGGGATGAGCGTCAGTAATCGAGACACGGTCTGCCCCTTCGCAGAGTCGAGTTCCTCGAAATCTCACCCGGGGCCGCGATCCCGACAAGACCCAAACTTTATGTGTGCCTTAATCCTCTCGGAGTGGCAGGTAGCTCACAAAGTGTCAGATAAGTCGCCAAAGGTGCACGAGTTCCATGGTTCGGGTGGCAGCTATCAAGATCATCTTCTATAGTTGCGCAGCGTCGATGAGGGGAGGACGGGCGTGAGACTCGGGCGCTTCGCCGTGATCGTCGCCGTCCTTGCCGGGCTGCTCGGGCTCCCCCTCCCCGCCGCCGCCGACCCCGACGTCGGCGAGGTGCGCAAGCTCACCAAGCAGGCCGCCAAGCTCAACGTGCTCTACCGCGGGTCGATCCAGAGCCTGGAGGAGATCCGCATCCAGGTCAAGAAGGCCACCGACAAGTCCGCCTCGCTGCAGAAAGACCTCGTCCAGGCCAAGGCCGACGTCGCCACGATCGCGCGGAACTCCTACATGACCGGGCCCCTCGACGGCATGCAGCTCTTCTCCTCCCCGGGCGACCCGTCCCAGATGCTCGGGCACGCGGCCGTCCTGCAGTACCTGGCCGACGAGCGCGCCGGACGGGTGCGACGCATCCAGACCCTGGTCGAAGACGCCAAGAAGGCCAGGGCCGCCGCCGACGACAAGATCGACAAGCTGAAAAAAGAGATCAAGAACATGCAGGGCAAGCGGCGCGAGATCGAGCGCCTGCTCGCCAAGTTCGGGATCCAGAAACCCGGCGGGTCCGAGGGTCTGACGCCGCGCATGATCGCGGTGCGGGCCGAGATCATGGGGAAGTTCCCCATGCTGTACGGCGTCGGCTGCCTCCGCGCCGGTGACCCGGGAGAGCACGGCAAGGGGCGGGCCTGCGACTTCATGATGTCCCGCGGCGGGACGATGGCCACCGGCGCCGACGCCGACCGCGGCGACGCGCTGGCCGAGTGGCTGATCCAGAACGGGGCGCGCATCGGGGTGATGTACATCATCTGGAAGCAGCGGTACTACGACATCCGCTCGGGCGGCGGCTGGGACCCGATGTCCGACCGGGGCGGCGTGACGGCCAACCACTACGACCACGTGCACGTCTCCGTCTTCTGACGGCGGGCCGTCCCGCGCCCGCCGACCGGAGGAGGAGTGGCGGCGGGCGCACGCATCGCTCCCCGCCGCCTTCGACTGCCGCTGCTGACTCCATCACCCCGGCCAGGCTGCCCTATGACACCCCCTCACCGCTGCGCGAACGGGTGTGAAGGAGCGGAAGGGGGCGTCGGGTCAGGAGGCGTCGGGGGAGAGGCGGTTGCGGAGCCAGGTGTAGGAGGCTCGCGGGGTGCGGCGCTGGGTGTCGAAGTCGACCTGGACGAGGCCGAAGCGCTGGTGATACCCCTCGGCCCATTCGAAGTTGTCCAGCAGCGACCAGACGAAGTAGCCCCGCACGTCCACCCCCTCGGCGCCGGCCTGGTCGAGGGCGGTGAGGTGGCCGTCGAGGAAGGCGATCCTGTCCTGGTCGTCCAGGGTGTCCTCCGTCGAGCAGCCGTTCTCGGTGATGTGGATCGGCGGGAGCGCCGCGCCGTACCGGTCGCGCAGGCCCACCAGCAGCTCGCGCAGCCCGTCGGGCACCACCGGCCAGCCGAAGGCGGTGGTGGGGTGGCCGGTGATGCCGAGGTCGGTGAAGGGCAGGCCGTCGTCCGTGGGGGCGCCGATCCGGGTGGGGTTGTAGTAGTTGACGCCCAGCCCGTCGAGGGGGGCGGAGATCACGTCGAGGTCGCCGTCGCGGACGTCCATCTCCACCCCGTACGCCGACAAGTCGGGGTACGTCCCCAGCAGGACGGGGTCGTTGAAGAGGCGGTTGTGCAGGGCGTCGTAGGCGTCGGCGGCGGCCCGGTCGGCCTCGGAATCGGATCCGGGCCGGACGGGGGTGCAGTTGTTGGTGATCAGCACCTGCTCGGCGCCCGACGCCCGCAGCGCCTGGACGGCCAGCCCGTGGCCGAGCAGCTGGTGGTGGGCCACCGGGAGCGCGTCGAGCAGCAGGGCCTGGCCGGGGGCGTGGATGCCCAGGCCGTAGCCGTAGGCCATGTGGATGAACGGCTCGTTGAGCGTGATCCACATCTTCACCCGGTCGGACAGCCGGTCGGCCACAATCGCCGCGTATTCGGCGAAATATTGGGAAGTGTCGCGGTTCATCCATCCACCGCGGTCCTGGAGCGCCTGCGGCAGGTCCCAGTGGAACAGGGTGGGCGCGGGGGTGATGCCCGCGTCGAGCAGCCCGTCCACCAGCCGCTCGTAGAAGTCGAGCCCCTTCGGGTTGGCCTCGCCGGTGCCGGTGGGCTGGACGCGCGGCCAGGCGATCGAGAAGCGGTAGGCGTTCACCCCGAGTCCGGACATCAGCGCGATGTCCTCCGGCCAGCGGTGGTAGTGGTCGCAGGCGACGTCGCCGGTGTGCCCGTCGCGGGTGCGTCCCGGCTCGTGCGAGAAGGTGTCCCAGATGGAGACGCCCCTGCCGTCCTCCGTGACGGCCCCTTCGATCTGGTACGCGGCCGTGGCCGTGCCCCACAGGAACATCCAGCACCTCCGTTGTGAGTATGGCTCATGTTAACGGACCGGAAAGTCCCGGACTGTACCAGCTGGTAATAGGCGAGGATGGTCGCATGACGAGTACCTTGCGCCGCCGTCCGGCCCAGCGCCGCAGCGTGGAGAGGGTCGAGCGGATGCTCGACGAGTGTGCCCTGCTGCTCGACCAGGTCGGATACGACGCGCTGACCACCAAGGAGGTGGCCCGCCGGGCCGAGGTCCCGATCGGCACGTTCTATCAGTTCTTCTCCGACAAGCAGGGGCTGGTACGGGCCCTCGCGGTGCGCAACCTGGAGGCCTTCCTCACCAGGGTGACCGAGCGGATCGCCACCGCCGACCTCGCCCACTGGACCGACCTGGTCGACCTGGCCGTCGACGAGTTCGTCGAGATGAAGCGCACCACCCCCGGGTTCGCCGTGGTGGACTTCGGCGAGGTGCTGCCCACCCCCGGCGGGCCTCCGCTCGAAGGCACCAAGCGCTCCCTGGACGCGGCGCTCGACAACAACGTCATCGTCGCCGACCGGCTCAGGTCCCTCGTGCTCGACCTCGTCTCCAGCGCGGGCGACGTGCCGACGGGGCCGAGCCTCGACCGCGCGATCCTGGTCGCGGTCGAAGCCACCGACGCCGTCCTCAAGCTCGCCTTCCGCGTCCACCCCGACGGCGACCCCGACCTGATCGTCGAGACCAAGCGGCTCGTCCGCCGCTACCTCTCCGAGCACCTGTCCTAGAGGGCTGACGCGGGGCGGTCAGCGCGGCTCGTCCAGGCGGGCGCGCAGCCGATGACTGTGCGACCTGAGCACATTCCATGTCAACCGGTTGACCTGGAGCGCGCTCCAGGTGCGATGCTGGTTCGCGTGAGTGTCTACACACCCGCCGAAGTGGTCGAGGAGACCGGTTTCAGCATCGACACGCTGCGCTACTACGAGAAGATCGGCCTGCTGGCGCCCGTCGAACGCAACGCGGCAGGGCAGCGCCGGTTCAGCGATCAGGACGTGGGCTGGCTGGGCATGGTCCGGTGCCTGCGCGACACCGGGATGCCGATCGCGGAGATGGTGCGGTTCGCCCAGCTCACCCGGGAGGGCGAGCACACCCTGCCCGACCGGATCAAGCTGCTCGAGGAGCATGACCGCCGGGTCCAGGGCCAGATCGCCAAGCTCGCCGAGCGCCAGCGGTACATCCATCACAAGATTTCCTACTACCGCAGCGTCCTGTAGCCCTGCCTTTGAGGTCCGGTTGTTAGACCAGCAGCATGGCCGGACCGAGGGCGAAACGGATCAACATCCTGCTGCGCCGGGTCGCGCGGCTGTGCGCCGTGATGCTGTTCGCCCTGCTGGCCAACGCCACCTACCTCCAGGGGTTCAAGGCGCCGAGCCTCAACGCCGATCCGCGCAACCAGCGGACGCTGATCGGCCGGTTCGACCACCCGCGCGGCGACATCCTCACCTACGACGGCACGACCATCGCAAGGAGCCTCCGGACGTCCGGCCCGTACCCGTACGTGCGGACCTACCTCGGCGGCGAGATGTACGCGCCCGTCACCGGCTACGACTCCCTCTACCGGACGACCGGCGTCGAGCAGGCGCAGGACGCCGCGCTGCTGGGCGACGACCCCCGGGTGCGGGTGCGGTCGATGGTCACGGACGGCACCGTGCGGGGCGCGGACGTCATGCTGACGATCAGCGACCGCGTCCAGTGGGCCGCCTACCAGGGGCTCCAGGCTTCGGGACGCTCCGGGGCCGCGGTGGCCGTCAACCCGGCGACCGGCGCGATCCTCGCCATGGCCAGCTACCCGTCCTACGACCCCAACGCCTTCACCACCTTCGACCCCAAGGCGCTGGCGCAGGCGGACGCCCGGCTCAGCGGGGACCCGTCGCGTCCCCTGGTCAACCGCGCGATCGACCAGACCTACCCGCCGGGCGCCGCCTTCGAGATCGTCACGGCCGCCGCCGCGCTGACCTCGGGCGAGTACGCCCCCACCACCAGGCTGGACGCCCCCGCGGCCCTGCCGCTCCCCGGCACCGACGAGCGCCTGTGGAGCCCGGACGGCCGCCCGTGCGGCAGCGGCCGTCCGTCGCTCGCCGCCGCCTTCCGGCTCTCCTGCGACACCGCGTTCGCCTCGGTCGGTCTCCAGCTGGGCCAGGACACGATCCGCGAGCAGGCCGAGGCGTTCGCCTTCAACGACGACCTGCGCATCCCCCTGGAGGTGGCGCCGAGCACCTACCCCGCCAACTCCCTGGACAGGCCGCAGACCGCGATGTCGGCCATCGGCCGGCACGACGACAGCGTCACCCCGCTGATGGCCGCGATGATGTCGGCGGCCGTGGCGAACGACGGCGTGCTGATGCGCCCGTACCTCGTGGAGGAGGTGCGCCTCGCGGACGGCTCGATCATCAACCGCGCCGACCCGGCCCCCTACCGCACCGTTCTCCAGCCGGACCAGGCCGGGAAGCTCGCCGCGATGATGTCGGCGGGCGCCGGCCCGGCGTGGGCGGGCGCGTCGGCGGCGGTGCCGGACGTGGCCGTGGCGGCCAGGGCGGCCACCACGGAGGGCGGCCACACCCTCGTCACCGCCTTCGCCCCGGCGGGTGCGCCGCAGGTGGCGGTGGCGGTGGTGCTGGAGGACGGCGGCTCGACGTCGGCCGAGCTGCTCGTCCGCGGCATCCTGGAGGCCGCCCTCGCCTGACGTCCGGCCTCGACGGCCGGCCGGGGGCAGACCGCTCTGACGGCCCCGACCCGCCGCGGGGTGCACTGCTCCCCGACCTGCGGCGGGCCCCGACGGCCCGGGTCAGCGGTAGGCCGAGGACTGCAGGGTGTAGAGGTCGGCGTAGAGGCCGTCGAGCGTCATCAGGGTCTCGTGGTCGCCCTGTTCGACGATCTTGCCGTGGTCGAGGACGTAGATGCGGTCGGCGTACCTGACGCTCGCCAGGCGGTGGGTGATCAGGACGACCGTGCGGCCGTCGGAGTGGCTGCGGATGCGTTCGAACAGGGCGTGTTCGGCTCGGGCGTCGAGCGCGGCCGTGGGTTCGTCGCAGATGAGCAGGGGAGCGTCGCGGTGGAAGCCGCGGGCCACCGCGATGCGCTGCCACTGGCCGCCCGACAGCTCGTGGCCGTCCTTGAACCGCCTGTCGAGCAGGGTGCGGTAGCCGTGGGGCAGGTCGGCGACGACCTCGTCGGCGCCCGCCACGGCGGCGGCCGCGTGCAACGCCTCCTCGCCCTTGTCGGTGCCCATCGTGATGTTGTAGCGGGCGGTCAGGGGCCAGCGGGTGTGGTCCTGGGCGATGACGGCGGTGCGCAGGCGCAGCCCCTCGGGGCTGACCTCGCGCAGGTCGACGTCGTCCCAGGCCACCGTGCCCGAGTCGGGCTCGTACAGGCCGGAGAGGATCTTGGCCAGGGTGGACTTGCCCGAGCCGTTCTCGCCGACGAACGCGATGATCTCGTTCTTCTTGATCTCGATGGAGACGCCGCGCAGCGCCGGCGAGCCGGCGCCGGGGTAGGTGAAGGTGGCGTTCTCGACAGTGATGCGCTCGAAGGACTCGGGGGCGGGGACGGGGCGGGGCCCGGCCAGGCGGCGTTCGGCGGCGGCGCAGAACTCCAGGAAGTCGGTGAAGTACAGGCCCTCCTCGTAGAGCCGGTTCGTGGCGAACAACAGGTTGGACAGCGACGTCTGGCCGGACCTGATCGCCAGCACGGCGGTGCCCGCCACGGCCAGCGGGATCGCCGCGATCGACAGCAGGACGCCGAGCGCCACGTAGACCAGCCCGGTGCCCGCCCCGCCGAGGGCCTCGCCGACCAGCCGCGCGGTGGTCTGCCGCTTGGCCAGGCCGAGCATGACGTCCTGCTCGGCCCGTGCCACCGCGTCGTACATGCGCAGCAGGAAGCCGCGCATGGTGAACGAGCGGACCTCGCCGGCGGGCTCGCGGTCGGCGAGCAGCTCGGCGATGATCCACTTGCGGCGGTGCGCGGGGATGAGCGTGTAGAGGGTGGAGTAGCGCATGCGGGCGCTGCGCACGGTGGCCCACGCGTCGGGCAGGACGGCGAGCACGAGCAGCGGCAGCAGCACCGGGTGCAGCACGCCCAGCACCCCCGCCACGGCGGTGAGCCCGACGAGGGCGGTGACCACGTTGATCGCCGAGGTCACCACGGAGTCGGCCATCGCCACGCCGCGCGCCCTGGCCCGCTGGAGCGCGTCGTGGAAGTCGGGGTCGTCGTAGGCCACCAGGTCGACCTGGCTGGTCAGGCCGTACAGTCGCTCTTCGGTCAGGCGGGACACCTGCGGGTCGAGGCGCGCCTGGGCCCAGCCCGCGCCCGCCTGCAGGGTGGTGCGCAGCACGGCCGCCGCGCCGACCAGGAGCAGGCTCGGCAGCGCGGCCAGCACCCGCTCGGGGGTGGGGCCCTCCTGGAACAGCGCGTTGAGCACGCCGGTGGTCGCCAGCAGCCCGAACGCGGTGAATACGCCGCTGAGCAGGTTGAGGACGATGGTGGCCACGGTGTCGCGAGGGCTGGCCCGCCAGGCCATGCCCATCGCCTGGCCCACGAGGGACGGCAGCCGCCTGGCAATGGTGAGGAAACCGACTTCAGCCATCTTGTCCGTGTGGGCGTGCCACTCGGAAAGGGAGATCTCGCCTAATTCGAGGGGCTCTTCAGGCATACTCTGAGTGTGCCCTCAGGCACCGACAGTTCTCAGACGAATTACGTATGGGCGCGAGACGTAGTTGGTGTCACACTCTGAGTGATGCTGCGATCCGCCGACCCCAGCGATCTGCCGGCCCAGCCCAACCTGTTCGTGGGCCGGGAGTCCGATGTGGACGAGCTCGTCCACCTGATGCGCGTCACGAGGGTCGTCACCCTCTGTGGCGCGGGCGGCATCGGCAAGACCCGGCTGGCCCTGCGCCTCGCCGCCAGGGTCGCGCCCGAACACACCGGCGGCGTGCGTCTCGTCGAGCTGGCCGACCTGGAGAAGGGCGCCCTGCACGGCCAGGTCTGCGCCGCCCTCGGCGTCGCGGGCGACCTGCCGGAGGCGATCGGCGGCAGGCACGTGCTGCTCGTCCTCGACAACTGCGAGACCGTGATCGCCGAGTGCGCCGAGCTCTCCCGTGACCTGCTCGGCGCGTGTCCCGGCCTGACCATCCTGGCCACCAGCCGCGAGCCGCTGCGCGTTCCTGGAGAGACCGTGTGGCGGGTGCCGCCGCTGTCGCTGTCGGGTGACCCCGCGCGGTGCGAGGCGGTGCGGCTCTTCCAGGCCAGAGCCGTGGCGGCCAGGCCCGGCTTCGAGCTCACCGACGAGGTGCTGCCGCACGTGGTCGAGCTGTGCCGGGCGCTCGACGGGCTGCCGCTCGCGATCGAGCTGGCCGCCGCGATGGTCAGGGTGCTGTCGGTCAGGCAGCTCGTCGACCGGCTCGACGACCGTTTCAGACTGCTCGCCGGCGGCGCCCGCACCGCCCCCGCCAGGCAGCGCACGCTGCGCGCCGCCGTCGACTGGAGCTACCGGCTGCTCAGCCCGCAGGAACGGTTGCTGCTGCGCCGCGTCGCCGCCTTCCGCGCCTGCTGGACCCTCGACCTGGCCGAGTGGGCCTGCGCGGGCGACGGCCTGCCCGAGGAGGACGTCCTGCCCCGCCTGTGCGACCTGGTCGACAAGTCCCTGGTCGTGCTCGACGGGGAGATCGCGGGCGAGGCCCGCTACCGGCTGCTGGAGACCGTCCGCGAGTACGCGCTGGAGCAGCTCGAAGAGTCGGGCGAGGAGACCGCGCTGCGCCGCGCGCACCTGACGGCGATCGCCAGGCTGGCCACCGGGTTCAGAGCGTCCGTGTCGCCGGGCGCGCGCACGCACTGGCCGGTCATCGAGCGCTACGGCACCCTCCTCGACGGGCTCAGGAGCGAGATCTGCGCCGCCCTCGACTGGTCGATCGCGTCCGGACGGCCCGAGGCCGCGCTCGAGCTGCTGACCGACCTGCGCTACCTGCTGGTCGCGGCCGGCCGGATCACGGGCCTGGAAGGCCGCCTCGACCGGCTGCTCGCGCTGGACGCGCCCCACGTGCCGCCCGGTCTGCGCGGGCAGGCCGCCATCCTGCGCGGCGAGCTGGCCGTTCCGCGCGGAGACCTGGAGACGGCTGCCCGGTCCGCGCGGGAGGGGCTGGAGCTGTGCAGGTCGGCGGGCGACGAGTACGGCCAGGCGGTCGGCATGATCCTGCAGGCCCGCTCCACGGGCGAGCAGGAACCCCTGGGCGCGGCGCTGGAGTCGGCAAGGCAGCGCGGTGACCCGATCCTGGAGTCGATCGTCCAGGGCACCAGGGCGCTCATCGGCCTCTACCAGGGCAGGTTGAACGAGGCGCAGCGCGGCTTCCAGGAGGTGCTGGCACTCAGCGAGCGGCTCGACAACCACTGGGCGCGGTCCAACGCGCACATCGGCCTGGCGCAGGTGGCGCGCCGCACCGGCGACACGGCCTCGGCCCGGCGGCACTACGAGTCGAGCCTGCGCCTGCTGCGCCACGTCGACGCCAGGCAGCAGATCATCAGCTGCCTGGCCGGGCTCGGCGGCGTCGCGCTCGACGCGGGCGAGCTGGGGGAGGCCAGGGCCAGGCTCACCGAGGCGCTGCTGCTCAGCCGCGACGCGGGGCTGCGCGAGAGCACCGCCCGGCGGCTGGCGGCGTGGGCGAGCCTGGTCGCGGCGGAGGGCGACCACCGGCGGGCGGTCCTGCTCACCGCGGCCTCCCTGGCGCTGCGCGGACGCCGGCCCGACGCCGGAACCGAGGAGATCCTGCGGCCCGCCCGCGACCGGCTGGGCGAGGCCGTGGTCGCGCTGCTCTGGGCCGAGGGCACGGCCATGACCGCCGACGGGGCCGTCACCTGCGCGCTCGGCGGCCCCGTGCCCGACGTGGTCCCCGAAGACCTCGCTCCCGTCATGCAGGAGAGCCGGCTCACCGCGCGGGAGCGCGAGATCGCCGAGCTGGTCGCCAGGGGCCTGAGCAACCGGGCGATCGCCGACGAGCTGGTCATCAGCCCGGCCACCGCCGCCCGCCACGTCGCCAACATCCTGTCCAAGCTGGGCTTCTCCACGCGTACGCAGATCGCGGCGTGGGTCGTCGCCAGCCGCTGACCTGGACGTCTCTACACATCTTCCGGCCCGCCGGGTTACACCCTCGAATGGCCATCTCGACGCATGTGCCGTTCCGGTCCGCCCGCCTACCGTTTCTGGCGTGTGATCCGCCGCACCCGCGCGCCCGTGCGGGCCCGCGCCGCGGCTGGTCCGCCGGGGACGTCACGCGTCCCGGAAGGGCTGGGCCTCCTCGGAGGGGTGGGGGCCCGGCCTCGGGCGCGTGACAGCGGGCTCGAGCCGCGCAGGGCTCGGGCCCGCCCGCGACGCCGCAACCGCCCGGCCGCCTCATCCCGCCGCCGCGCCCGGCTACCCGGCCCGCGACACCACACCGCCCGGCCGCCTCATCTCGCCGCCACGACGCAGCGCCTGGTCGCGACGCCGCATCGCCCGCCGTGCCGCTTGGGCGAGCCCGGCGTGAGCACGCGACCCGCGGTGGCGTGTTGCACATGGCTCTACATACATCGGCGGATGCTGGGGCCCCGATGCCCGCCGTACGCTTCGCAAATATGAAGCCGTCCGCCTCGTCCACCGTCATCCACGAGGTGTTCGGCCGGGCCTACGAGCGAGGCGACCGGCCGGCCCTGGTCGACGTGGGGGCGGGGCTGGCCTACGGCTACCGCGCGCTGGTGACCGAGGTGACCAGGGCGGCCTCGGGGCTGGTGCGCAGGGGCGCCAGGCGGGACCAGGTGGTGGGCGTGCAGGTGTCCACGGCGGGCGCGCAGACCCTGGCGGTGCACACCGTGCTGGCGGCGGGCGGGGTGGCCGCGCCGATCGACCCGGCGCTGCCCGTCCGCGAGGTGGCCGCGCTGCTGCGCGAGTGCGACGCGCGCACCCTGGTGGTCACCCCCGACCTGGCCGAGAGCGCGGCGCTGGCGGCCGACGAGTCGCGGGTGCGGCAGGTGATCTCGCTGGGAACGGCGCTCGACGCGCTCGACTTCGGCGACCTGCTCGCGCTGGAGCCCACCGCGCTGCCGGTGCTCGATCCGAAACGCCAGGACGCGCTGGTGCTCGCCGGCGGCCACCGGCTGGCGCACGCCGACCTGGTGGGCCTGATGGAGGAGCTGGACCTGCCGGTACGGCTGAGCGAGTCCGACGCGGTGCTGGTCGCCTGGCCGCCCGACGGCGGTTGCGGCCTCGTCGCGCTGGTGGGCCTGGCGGTGAGCAGGGGCGCGCTGCTGGTCTGCGCCGGCGGCCTCGACGCCGCGAGGCTGCCCGGCCTCGTCCGCGAGTTCGGCGTCACCGCGGTCAGCGACCGCGCGGGCGCGCTGGAGCGGCTCGGCTGAGTATGCGGACCTGTTATCCGCGCACTCCTTGACGGCCCCAGTGATTAGTGCGTTGATTAGCCCCACTGACAACGTTGTCAACCCACCCATTCGGGGCTTCGAAGGGACGGTGTGCGATGCGACGACGGTGGTTGGCGGCCGTCGCGATCACTATGGCGAGCGTGCTGAGCCTGTCCGCGTGTGGCGGAGGCGACAAGGCGGCGCAGACGCCGGCAGGTGGCGGCGGGAAGAAACAGGTGGAGGTCTTCTCCTGGTGGACGGGCCCCGGCGAAGCCGACGGCCTGAAGGCGATGAAGGAGATCTTCGAGAAGCAGAACCCCAACTTCACCTTCTTCGACGCCGCGGTCGCCGGCGGTTCGGGCGACAAGGCGAAGGCGCTGCTGCAGTCCAAGCTCGACGCGAACACCCCGCCCGACACCTTCCAGGGCCACGCGGGCGCCGAGCTGCAGGGCTACATCAAGGCCGGCGACCTGGAGGACCTGAACTCCCTGTACGACGAGCTGAAGCTGAAGGACGTCTTCCCCTCCCAGCTCATCGACCAGATCAGCGTCGACGGCAAGATCTACTCGGTGCCGGTGAACATCCACCGCTCGAACGTGCTGTGGTTCAACCCGAAGGTGCTGAAAGACGCGGGCATCGCCGCCGCGCCGAAGTCGGTCGACGAGTTCATCGCCGACCTGCAGAAGGTCAAGGCCAAGGGCAAGATCCCGCTGTCGATCGGCTCCGAGTGGACGGTCGTCCACCTGATGGAGAACGTGCTCCTCGGCTCGCTCGGCACCGACGCGTACAACGCGCTGTTCAAGCCGGGCGGCAACTGGGCCGCCCCGGAGGTGACCAAGGCGCTGGAGAACTTCAAGACGATCATGTCGTTCGCCGGCGACCCGCAGGACGACTGGCAGCCCGCGGCCAAGCAGGTGGCCGACGGCCAGGCCGCGTTCACCATCATGGGCGACTGGGCCTACGGCTACTTCCACAACCCGCCTGACGGCGGCCTGGGCAAGAAGTCGAAGGAGGACTTCGACTGGGCGCCCGCGCCGGGCACCGAGGGCACGTACCTGTGGCTGTCCGACAGCTTCACCCTGCCCAAGGGCGCCAAGAACCGCGACGGGGCCATCGCCTGGCTCAAGGTCGCGGCCAGCAAGGAGGGCCAGGACGCGTTCAACCCGAAGAAGGGCTCCATCCCCGCCCGCAAGGACGCCGACCAGGCGCTCTACACCGACTACCTGGCCGACGCGCTGAAGGACTGGTCGAGCAACAAGCTCGCCGGCTCCATCCAGCACGGCGTGTCGGTGAACCAGCCGTGGCTGGCGGCGATCACCGAGGCGGTCGGCCTGTTCATCGGCAGCAAGGACGTCGCGGCCCTGCAGAAGGGCCTGGTCGACGCCGCGCAGGCCAACGCGCAGTGACAGCACGGGTACGGCAGGCCGCGCGCCTGCCGTACCCATGGAGGGAATGGTTGTGAGGCGGGCACGCGGCTGGCTGCCGGGACTGCTCCTCGTCACCCCGTCGATCATCGCGATCGGCGTGTTCGTGTACGGCATGCTGGGCTGGAACTTCCAGCTGGCCATGACCGACAAGCACAGCGAGGTGGCCGAGGGGAAGTTCGTCGGGCTGAAGAACTTCATCGACCTCTGGGACCTGCCCAGGTGGCACATCTCGGTCAACCACGCGATCGTCTTCACGGTCGTGTTCGTGCTGGGCGCGCTGCTGCTCGGCTGGCTTCTGGCGTTCCTCATGGAGAAGGGGATCGCCGGGGAGGGCACGTTCCGGGCGATCTACCTGTTCCCGATGGCCATCTCGTTCGTCGCGACCGGCATCGTGTGGCGGTGGCTGATGAACTCGGGGATGGACGAGCGGGCGGTCGGGCTGAACCGGCTGTTCGACGCGATCGGGTTGCCGCAGTGGCAGTGGTTCCGCGACCCGGACTGGGGGATGGCCGCGATGGCCCTGCCAGCAGTCTGGCAAATGTCCGGATATGTCATGGCGTTGTTCCTGGCGGGGTTCCGCGGCGTGCCCGAGGAACTGCGCGAGGCCGCGCGGGTCGACGGGTGCACCGAGTGGGGCGTCTACCGGTACGTGGTGCTGCCCATGCTGCGGCCCGTGACCCTGTCGGCGCTGATCATCCTCGGGCACATCTCGCTCAAGGTGTTCGACCTGATCGTGGCGGTGTCCGGCAAGCAGATCATCACGGACGTGCCCGCGGTCTTCATGTGGGTGGCGGTCTTCGACTCCCACGACCCGGCCAAGGGAGCCACGATCGCCGCGTACATCGTGCTCAGCGTGGCCGTCTTCGTGATCCCGTACCTGATCTGGTCCGTGCGTAAGGAGAGGCGCTCATGACGGCGCCCATGACGACGCCCATGACGAGGCCCATGACGACGGTGGCCGCGCGCCGGAAGCCGCGTCCCTGGGTGCGCCTCGCGGCCCTGATCGTCTTCGCGGTCGTCTTCCTGATCCCGATCTACGTGCTGCTGGTGACCAGCTTCAAGCCGCTCACCGAGGCCGACCCCACCCAGGCCTGGAACCTGCCGCACACCTGGACGTTCGAGGCGTGGCGGGTCGCCTGGGAGAAACTGGGGCCCGGCCTGTGGAACAGCGTGCTGCTGGCGGTGCCGGGGTCGCTGCTGTCGTGCGTGCTCGGCTCGATGAACGGCTATGTGCTGTCGAAATGGCGCTTCCCCGGCGCGGACGTGCTGTTCACGCTCTTCCTGTTCGGCATGTTCATCCCGTACCAGGGCGTCATGATCCCGCTGGTGCGGCTCCTCGTCGGGCTGAACGACCTGACCGGGCTGCAGGGCGTCTTCTACGGCGGCATCCCGGGGCTGGTGCTGGCGCACGTCGTCTACGGCATCCCGATCTGCACGCTGATCTTCCGCAACTACTACGTGACGATCCCGGACGAGCTGATCGAGGCGTCGCGGGTCGACGGCGCGGGCATGCTGCGCACGTACTGGTCGGTGGTGCTGCCGGTCTCGGCGCCCGCCATCGCGGTCGTCATCATCTGGCAGTTCACCTCGATGTGGAACGACTTCCTGTTCGCCGTCTTCCTCACCGGGCCGACGAGCTGGCCGGCCACGGTGGCGCTGAACAACATCGCCGGCGCCCAGGCCACCCCGTACAGCCAGCAGATGGCGGCGGCGATCCTGGCGTCGATCCCGACGATGCTGATCTATCTCCTGCTCGGCCGGTTCTTCATGCGCGGGCTGATGGCGGGCGCGCTCAAGGGATGAGGGCGGGGTTCGCCACGTGCTTCGGCCGTTCGCCGCGCACGTAGCGGGCCACGTCCCGGGCCACGATGGCGGCCGCCTTCATCGCCGTCTCCTTGCTGGCGCCGGCCAGGTGCGGGGTCATCACCAGGTTCGGCGTGCGGAGCAGGCGCGAGCCGGCGGGGATGGGCTCCTCGGGGAAGACGTCCACGGCCGCGCCGAACAGGTGGCCGGAGTCGAGGGCGTCACACAGCGCGTCGTAGTCGAGCAGCGAGCCGCGCGCGCAGTTGACGATCACGGAGCCGGGCGGCATCGCGGCGATCTGGGCGGCGCCGATCATGCCGGCGGTCTCGGGGGTCGCGCGGGCGTGCAGGGACAGGAAGCGGGAGCGGGCCAGCAGCTCGTCCAGCTCGACCTGCCCGGAGATCTGCACGTAGGGGTCGTAGACCAGGACCTGCGCGCCGAAGCCCTCCAGCATCCGGGCCACCCGGCTGCCGATCGCGCCGTAGCCGACCAGGCCGACCGTGCTGCCCTCCAGCTCCGGGCCGACGTTGTCATAGGTGTAGTAGTCGCCCCGCCAGACCCCGGCCGCCAGGTCCGCGTGGGTCTGGGGGACGCGGCGGGTGGCGGCCAGGAGCAGCGCGAGCGTGTGCTCGGCGGTGGCCACGGCGTTGCGTCCGGGCGCGAAGGTCACGGTGACGCCCGCGCTGGTGGCCGCCTCCAGGTTGGCGTTGACCGGGCCGCCCCGGCTGACGCAGAACAGCTTCAGGTCGGGGCAGGCGTCCAGGACGCGCTGGGTCAGCGGGGCCATCTGCGTCACGCACACCTCGACGCCGCGCAGCGCCTCGATCAGCTCCTCCTCCACGTCGGACGCCTCGTCGACCTCTCCCACCCGGCCGAACGGCACCACCGGCCAGGGCAGGGTGAGCTCGCGGATCTCCACCTCGCCGGGAACCTCGCGCCTGAGCGCGTCAATGAACAGGCGGTTCTGCACGAAGTGGTCGCCGGCGGCGAGGACTCGGGTGGTCAACGAAGGGCTCCAATCGGGGAGTTGTACTGCAGGATCGCGACCTGCCCCGCACGCAGCCGCAGTTCGGTGACGGCGCAGTTGTCGAGGCGCGGGAACAGCCGCCGGTACTCGCCGAGCGGCACCCCGATCAGCCGGCACAGCGCCAGCCTGATGGCGGTCGTGTGCGCGACCACCAGCACCCGGCCGTCGGGGTGGGCGCCGGCGATGTCGGTCAGGGCGGCCACGAAGCGGCCCGCCGCCAGGTCCGGGTCCTCGCCCCCCGGCAGCGGGTGCTCGGCGGGGTCGGCCTCGAAGGCGGCGCGGGCCGCGGGAAAGCGCTCGTGCATCTCCGCCGAGGTCAGGCCGTCGCCCTGGCCGAAGTCCAGCTCGCGCAGCCGGGCGTCGGTACGCAGCTCGACTCCCGCGGTGGCGGCGCTGGCCTCGGCGGTGACGCGGGCCCTGCTCAGCGTGGACGACCACACCGCCGACAGGCCCGCCTTCCCCGCCCACCCGGCCAGCTGCCCGGCCTGGGCGTGGCCGCGCGGGGTCAGCTCGACGTCGCTGAGGCCCGCGTAGCGGTTCTCCGCGTGCCAGACGGTCTCGCCGTGCCGCACCAGAACCAGGTTCGTCATCGCGCGGTCCTCTCACGGGCGTGGTCGGCGGCGTTCGGGGGAAGCCAGCCGCGTTTCTCCAGTTCCTCGACGAAGCGCAGGTACGGCTCGTCCAGGTCGGCGCCGGACGGTTCGACGATCTCGCGGGTGCGGACCATCCCGGCGGAGGACTCGGCCGGGCCGGCCGCCAGCATCGCCATGCCCAGGGCGGGCTCGGCGTTCTCCCTGAGCGTCACCGGCCGGCCCAGCACGTCGGCCCTGAGCTGGTTGCCGAACACGCTCCTGGTCGCCCCGCCGGTCAGGATGATCTCGCCGTCGACCGGGGCGCCGAGCAGGTCGAGGTAGTCGAAGCAGAGCCGTTCGACGAACGCGGCCCCGCGCAGGATCGCCGCGTACCGCTCGACGTCGTCAGTGGGCTCGCCGAGCGTGAACCCCTCGGCCTCGGGCGCGGCGAACGGGAACCGCTCACCCCGCGAGACCAGCGGATAGGTGGTGGGGACGGACCGGCGCCGGGCCGGGCCGTAGCGGGCGGTGGCCGCGTCGCTGAGGGCGTCGAGGTCGCGGCCGGGCAGGTCGCGGGCCAGGACGCCCGCGCCGGTGCTCGACGCTCCACCCGGCAGCCACGACCCGTCGGGGGCGCGGTGGGAGTAGACGACGCCCAGCGGGTCGTGGATCAGCTCCCTGGTCACGCCCTTGAGTACCAGGGTGGTGCCCAGCACCGAGTTCCAGCTGCCGGGCCGGGTCGCGCCCGCGCCGAGCTGCGCCGCGCACCCGTCGGTGGTGCCCGCGATCACGGGTGTCCCCTCGGGGATGCCCGTCTCGGCCGCCGCCTCGGCGCAGACCGTGCCGAGCACGCTGCCGGGACGGACGACGTCCGGCAGGATCTCCGCGGGCACGCCCAGCGCGTCGAACACGTCCGACGGCCAGCGCTCGTCGATCAGGTGCACGCCCGTCTTGAGCGCGTTGCTCAGGTCGGTGGCCACCTCGCGGCCCACCAGCCGCCGGTTGACGAAGTCGTTCTGGTGCGCCAGCCGCACGCCGGAGGGCGCGTCGCGGAGCAGCCACAGCAGCTTGGGCAGCGCCCAGTTGGCCTGCATGCGCTGGTAGCCGAGCTGCCGCCAGACGTGCGCGCCCGCCGCGTTGACCCGGTCGACCTCGGCCGCGGCCCGCCGGTCGTCGTACATCAGCCCGGGGGTCAGGGCCCGGCCGTCGCCGTCGGCGAGCAGGACCGTTCCCGAGGTGGCGTCCACCGCCACCCCGCGCACCAGGCCGGGTGGGACGTCGCGGAGCGCCTCGCGGGTCGCGGCGGCCAGCTCGCGCCACCACTGCTCGGGGTCCTGCTCGTGGCGGGGGCCGTCGCGGTGGCTGGTCAGCGGCCTGCCGGCCGCGCCGAGCACCCGCCCGTCGCCGGCGACGGCCATCGCCTTGACACTCTGGGTTCCGAGGTCGATGCCGATCCAGACGCTCATGAGCGGCTCCGCATCTCGGCCAGCAGCGGCCAGGACCGGGCGCCGGCCTCGCGCAGGGCGAGGAAGTCCCGATAGGCGTCGCCGTACGGGCCGGTCCGGGGGTGGACGGCGGGGCGCAGCCGCACGTGCGTGTCGGCCGCCTGCTCGACGCCCGTTGCCGCGCCCGTCGCCGCCAGCCCCACGAGGAAGGCGCCTCTGGCGCCGACCTCGGCGTCGGCCGAGCGGAGCACGGGCAGGCCGGTCACGTCGGCGATGAGCTGGAGCCAGACGGCGCTCGCCGAGCCGCCGCCGCTCACCCGCAGCTCCTCCGGCCGGTGGCCGGAGGCGGCCAGGCAGTCCTGGACGACCAGCGTCAGCCCTTCGAGGACGGCCCTGGCGACGTGCTCGCGGCCGTGCTCGAACGACAGGCCCTGGAACGCGCCCCTGGCCAGCGGGTCGGAGAACGGCGCCCGCTCCCCGGCGGGCGACAGGTAAGGCAGGAAGGCCAGCCCGCCCGCTCCTGGCGGGCTCGACGCGGCCAGCTCGCCCAGCTCGTCGGGGGTCCGCAGGCCGAGCAGGCGGCAGGCCCACTGGATCACCTCGACCCCGGCGAAGGTGGGGAAGGCGCGCAGGTAGCCGCCGGGCATGGCGATGGTGATGCCGACGGGGTCGCCGTCGAGGTCGGGCCGCTCGACGACGGCCTCGGTGGACAGCGTGGTGCCCAGGATGCTGCACGCCTGCCCGGCCCGCACCGCGCCCGCGCCCAGCGCGGTCGAGACGATGTCGTACGGGGCCATGACCACCGGGGTGCCTGCCGGGAGGCCGAGCTGCTCGGCGGCCCGGCCGGTCAGCTCGGCGACGCGCCGGGTGTCGTCGCGCAGTTCGGGCAGCAGCCGTTCGGCCCACTCCAGGCCGAACAGTTCGAGCAGCTCGGGGGAGTAGGCGCGGGCGCGCAGGTCCATGAAGGGCGCGGAGGCGTCGGACTCGTCCGCGGCGAGCAGGCCGGTCATCCGGAAGAAGATCCAGCCGCCGCACGTCAGGTTGGCGGCGGAGCGGGCGAGCCGGTCGGGGTCGTGCTCGGCCAGCCAGGCCAGGATCGCGTGCGGCAGCCCCGACGCGGCGGACGAGCCGTTGAGCCGGAAGGCGCGCTCGGCGACCCCGGAGCGGGTCCAGGAGTCGACGGTCGCGGCGGCCCGGCCGTCGTTCCACAGGATCGCCGGCCCGGTGGGCTCGCCCGTCTGGTCGACCAGCCAGACCCCGTCGCCCTGCCCGGTCACGGCGAGGAAGTCCACCCTGTCATGCCCTGGGCCGTCACCGTCGAGCTGGGCGGCGGCCTCGCGCACGGTGCGCGTGACCGCGTCCCAGACGGCGTCCATGTCCTGCTCGGCCCAGCCGGGCGCGGGACGGGACACGCCGGTCTCGTGCCTGACGACCACGGCCTCGGCGCCCGACCCGGTGTAGCCGACGGCCTTGATCACCGTGGTGCCCGCGTCCACGCAGATGACGGCCATCAGGCGCGTCCGTGCGAGGTGCGCGACTTGCGCGCGACCGAGTCGACGACCACCGCGAGCAGCAGCACCACGCCCGTGACCACGAACCTGATCGACGAGTCGAGGTTGAGCAGCGTCAGGCCGCTGGAGATCGACTGGATGACGATGATGCCGAGCAGCGCGCCGAACGCGGTGCCGCGCCCGCCGAACAGGCTCGTCCCGCCGATGACGGCCGCCGCGATGGCGTTCAGGTTGACGTCGCCCGAGCCGCTGCTCTGGTTGGCGGCGGCCAGCCGGGCGGCGGCCAGGATGCCGCCCACCGCGGCGAACGTCGAGCAGAGCACGAACACCGAGGTGTAGATCGCCCTGACGTTGATGCCCGCCCGGCGCGCGGCCTCGACGTTGCCGCCGACGGCGTAGACGGCCCTGCCCCACTTCGTCCGCGACAGCAGGTAGTGCATGATCAGCACCAGGGCCACGAAGAAGACAAACATCCAGCCGACGCCGCGCGTCTGGCCCAGGTACCAGACCACGAACGCCAGCACGGCCAGCAGCGCCACGCTCCTGACGATCAGCGTCGACAGGCTCCTGGCCGACAGCCCGGCCCGCCGCCGCTCCCGCGCGTGGAAGAAGCCGCTGGCGAACAGGCCCGCCGCGGCGATCACGGCGAAGCAGTACGACAGCCAGTCGGGGACGAAGTCGAGCTGCGCGAAGTTCACCAGGCCGGAGTCGAACGGCAGGTTGATCGAGCCCTTGCTGCCCAGCACGTACAGTTGCAGGCCCAGGAAGGCCAGCAGACCGGCCAGCGTGATCACGAAGCTCGGCACTCCGAAGCGGTTGAACAGCTGCGCGTACACCCAGCCGATCACCGCTCCCATGATCACTGAGGCGGCGATGGCCAGCCAGACGGGCAGCCCCTGGCTCACGAAGAGCACCGCGAGCACCGCGCCCGACAGCCCGCTGACCGAGCCCACCGACAGGTCGATCTGGCCGACCAGCAGCACGCAGACGATGCCGAGCGCGATGATGCCGACCGCGGCCGACTCCAGCGTGAGGTTCACCAGGTTCGCGCTCGACAGGAAGATCGGATTCAGGATCTGCAGGACGGTCCAGATGACGATGAGCCCGACCACGACGGGGATCACGCCCAGGTCGCCGCCGCGCGCCCGCTCGACGATGTCGGTGATCGCGCCGCGGAGCCCTTCGCGGCTCTGCAGCCGCTCGTCCTGGCGGTCGGTCGTCACGTTCACGAGGTGAACCCTTCCTTTCGGCGCGACTGGCGCTGGGACACCACGTTGTCGGTGGCGCCCGTGATGGCGGCGATGATGTCCTCGGTGGAGACCTCGCCCACGTCGAAGACCCCGTTGTTGCGGCCGAGCCTGAGCACGGCCACGGTGTCGGCGACGGCCTTCACGTCCGCCATGTTGTGGCTGATCATGATGACGCCGAGGCCGTTCTCGCGGAGCCGCTCGACCAGGTTGAGCACCTCCGCCGTCTGGGCGACGCCCAGCGCGGCGGTCGGCTCGTCCAGGATGATCACCTTCGGGTCGCCGAGCAGCGACCTGGCGATGGCCACGGTCTGCCGCTGGCCTCCTGACAGGGAGGCCACCGGGACGCGGACGCTGGGGATCTTCGCGGACAGCTGCCTGAGCAGCTCCCACGAGCGGGTCTCCATCGCCACGTCGTTCAGCCGGAACGGCCGGACCTCCTGGCCCAGGAACAGGTTCTGGATCACGTTGAGGTTCTCGCAGAGCGCCAGGTCCTGGAAGACGGTCGCGATGCCGAGCTTGTGCGCCGCCGCCGGGGTCGGGATCTCGACCTCGCGCGACTCGAAGGTGATCGTGCCCGAGTCCGGCGGGTGCACCCCCGACAGGATCTTGACCAGCGTGGACTTGCCCGCTCCGTTGTCCCCGACGACGGCGACGACCTGCCCCGCCGCCACGTCGAGGTCGATGCCCGTGAGCGCGGCGACCGCTCCGAAGGTCTTGCTGATCCCGCGTAGGGACAGGACGCTGTCCGTCTGCTGTGTGGGGGACAAGGCTGCTCCCTACTTGATGCCGAGCTCGGCGCAGCCCTTGGCGTACTCGCCCTTGCACGCGTCGGCGGCCTTCATGATCCCGCTCTGGAACAGCACCTCGTTGATGTTCTCCTTGGTCACGACCGTCGGGACGAACAGCTGCGAGGGGGTGTTGTAGAGCGTGGTCTTGCCTGCGGGCTTCTTGCCCTGCATGAACTGGTAGGCGACGTCGGCGGAGGCCTCCGCCACGATCTTGATCGGCTTGGAGATCGTGTTGTACTGGTCGCCGTTGATGATCCGCTGCGCGGCGGCGAGCTCGGCGTCGTTGCCGGTGATCGGCGGGACCTTCACGCCCGCCGCCTTGAACGCCGCGATCGAGCCGCCTCCGGTGCCGTCGTTGGCCGCCACCACGCCCGCGATCTGGTCGCGGAACTGGGTGACCTGGCCGCTGACCCAGCTCTGCGCCTTCTCCGGCTGCCAGTCGGGAGTGTCGTACTCGGCCAGCAGCTTGAAGCCGCTCGGGTCGACCGCGCTGTGGATGCCCTTCTTGATCAGCCCGGCGGCGGCGTCCGTCGGCGAGCCGTTGACCTGGAGGATCCCGCCCTGGGCGTTCTCCTTCTTGAGGTGGTCGACCAGCGACTGGGCGATCATCGCGCCGATCTTCTCGTTGTCGAACGAGATGTAGTAGTCGGCGGGCGTCGCGGGGATCGGCCGGTCGTAGGCGATCACCGGCACGTTCTGCGCCTGCGCGGACTTGACGATGGTGGCCGCGGCGGCGGAGTCGACCGGGTCGATCACGATCGCCTTGACGCCCTGCGCCAGCGCCGAGTTGGCCTGTTGCTGCTGCTTGGCCGCGTCGGAGTCGGCGTTCTGGTAGATCACCGTGCAGCCCGCGCAGAGCTGCTTCATCTTGGCCTCGAACAGCGGCTTGTCGGCCAGCTCGTACCTGGTCGAGGCGAGGTCGGGCATGAGGAAGGCCACCTTGGCGTTCTCCGCGCCGCCCGCGCTCTGGCCGGTGCCACTGGAGCCGGACCCGCACGCGGAGAGCGCCGAGCCTGCCAGAACCGCCACTGCGGCGAGAGCGGCGGTCCGCATCTGAGTTCTGTTCACGGGTTGTTTCCTCACTCGCTTCGTCCTCGCGGAGCCGGTTGCATCGCTTCCCCCGAGTGCCACAGCGCCGCTCACACACGGCGGTGACCTGTGGTGCGGCTCACGCTAGCGCGCGGTCGGAATATTTGTCCAGCAAAAGTGTTCACGGTCTTTCCGTGCGCGTGACCTGCTGTTCATCCAGGCGGGGGACCCCGGCGGACAGCGTCGAGCCGCCGCGCGGGCACCAGGAGCGCGCCCCGTGGCGTGCCTCCCAGGCGTCCGCGGGGACGTGGCGGAGCCCTGGGTTCCAGGCGTCAGCGGCTCGGGGATCCGGCGGTCGGTCGCTCGGGGTGAGCGGCGGTTACGGCGGTCAGCGGGTGGCGGCGAGCAGGCTCTCGGCCGTGAGCGCGTCGGTGACGAGCTGGTTGAAGTAGCCGCCCTTGGCCCCCGCGATGATCGAGAGGACCTTCTCCGCGCCGACCGCGATCGCGATCGACACCGGGATGCGGCGCAACTCCTCCAGGCCGGTCGCCACCAGCCGCTCGCTGCCCGGGTAGCCGACGGGCTCGCCGTCACGGTCGTAGAAGCGCGAGCACACGTCCCCGACGGCCTGGCGCAGGCTGGGCGCGTCGCGCGGCACGAAGGCGGGCACGACCTGGCGCATCAGCGGCGGCGAGCCCACGCCGACGATCGCGCACTTGGCGTGCGCCCACAGGTCCATGACGCGGCGCACCGACGGCTCGTGCTGGAGCGAGGAGAACAGCTCGGGGCCCGGCAGGGCGGGCGCGTACAGGTAGCTGGGGACGCCGCCGACCCGCTCGGCGAGCAGCCGGGTGGTCTCGTTCGTCTGGAACCAGGGCTGCGGGTCCTCCTGGCCGCCCACGGCGGGGGCGATCGTCACGCCGGGGAACTGCCCGAGCCCCTCGCGTGCGCACTCGTACACCGTGCTGCCGGACGACACCAGCACCACGTCGCCCGATCGCAGGCCCACTCCGGTCAGCGCCCTGGCCAGCCCGGGAGCCAGCCACGGGCCCAGAGCCGGGCCGCTCACCTTGGGCACCAGGTAGACCCGCTGGAGGTGCAGCGCCTCGGCCACCTCGGCGGCCAGCGGGCCCTCCTCCAGCGTGGCGGGCCGGTGCACCCTGATCTCGACGATGCCCTGCCTGCGCGCCTCGGTCAGCAGCCGGCTCACGGTCGCCCGGCTGACGCCGAGCCGCTTGGCGATGTCGGCCTGGGTGGCGTCCTCCAGGTAGTACTGCGACGCCGCGGCGTACATCAGCTCCTGAGGGAACCGGGCCTCCGGTACGACGTCGGCATGCATGCGCGCGCTCCCTCGGTGCGTGAGTCAGGTGCGTGAGTCAGGTGCGTGAACACTTGTGCTGAACGGATGCGCATCGACTATACCCTCGTGCTCTCCGAGGGAAAGGCTAGCGATCCCGGGCGAAACCTACGCGAGAGCTCCCGCCACCAGGGCGTCACCGAGCGGCGTGCGGGCGTACAGCACGCTGCGCCCGGTACGCGTGCCGCTGATCAGGCCGGTACTGCGGAGTGCGGACAGGTGCCCGCCGGTGGTGCCCACGCTCTGGCCGAGCAGCGCCGCCAGATGCGTGGTGGTGGCGGGCGCGGCCAGCTCCTCGAGGATGCGGGCGCGGGTCCGTCCGATCAGCACGGCCAGCCCCGCCGTGCGTCCGGGCGGCTCGGCTGCGATGCCGCGCGCGGGGTAGACCAGCGCGTACGGCCACGCTTCCTCCAGGTAGGCGCCGACCGCGCTGATGAACACCGACGGCAGGAACAGCAGGCCCCTGCCGCCGAGCCGGTGCAGGCGGTCCAGGCTGCGGAGGCCGAGCTGGATGTGCCCGTCGCCGTGCCACCGGACCTGCTCGCTGAGGTCGTCCAGCGCGGCCGCCCAGCCGTAGGTCGCCAGCCGCCCCGCGCGCTGCACCACGTCCCGCTCCAGGATCGCGTGGAAGCGCGGCCAGTCGGCGGAGATGATCTCCCGCCACAGCGCTTCGTACGCGTCGGCGACGAGCCGCACCACGTCGGGGCCGAGCAGCAGCGCCCGCGTGTGGGCGGAGACCGGCGGCCTGCGCGCCAGCGACCTGGCGATCTCCTCGTGCGCCTGCTCCGTGGGCGTCTCGCGCATCGCGGCCAGCTCGGTCTCGAACGGCACGCTCAGCCCCGCGGGCGGGGGCGCGATGAAGTCGACGTTGTCGGTGCCCTTGTTGCCGGTGATCGCCGCCAGCGTCCGCAGCACCGGATGCCGCCGTTCCAGCTCCCGGTACGTCGCCCGCCGGCGCTCGGCCCAGCGGTGGTGCACCACCGTCTCCGCCCTGCCCTCCAGGACCCACTGCGCGTGCATGGTCTCGATCAGCGGCGAGATGGCGAACCTGCTGGCCGCCACGTCCTGGGAGGTGACCTCGATCCTCGTCACCTTTCGGTTATATCCGAAACAATCGCCTGCGGCGGCGGGCCCCACCACCATCGGTTCCAGGCGGCCCCGCGACCTCCCTCCGGGGCCGCCTTTCCGGTGGCAGGGTTCCTTGACGGATGAGGAGTGCAGGATGAGCGAGCGCGGGGCGACCTTCAGGGACGTGTTCGCCGTCCCCGAGTTCCGGGTGCTGTTCGGCAGCTTCGCGCTGCTGGTCTCCGGCGACTCGATCAAGATGCTGGCCCTGTCGGTGCTCGTGTACGCGCAGACCGGGTCGGCGGGGCTGTCGGCCGCCGCGTACATGGTGGGGTGGCTGCCGTACATCGTGGGCGGGATGTTCCTGCTGTCGCTCGCCGACCGGCTGCCGCCGCGGGGAGTGATGGTCGCCGGAGAGCTGGTCAGGGCGGCGGTGTGCCTGCTGCTGGCGTACGCGGGCCTGCCGGTGCCGGCGATGCTGGCGCTGGTGCTGGTCACCGGCCTGTTCTCGCCGGTCTTCGGCGCCGCGCGCAGCGCCCTGCTCCCGGACGTCCTGCCGGGGGACGCCTTCGTCCTCGGGCGCTCGCTGCTGGGGGTCACCTCGGCGAGCGCCCAGATCGCCGGCCTCGCGGTGGGAGGCGCCTTCCTGGCGGCCACCGGCCCGCACGGCGCGTTGGCTGTCACGGCGGCGCTGTCGGCGGTGGCGGCGGCGGTGCTGCGGCTCGGCCTCCCCGCCCGCCCCGCCCGCGGCACCCCGATCGGGCGCACGACGCAGCCCACCTCGGCGGAGGGCGGCGCGGTGCGGGCGACCGTGCGGGTCAACGGGCGGCTGCTGCGGGATCGGCGGGTTCGGGGACTGCTGCTGGCCAGTTGGCTGCCGTCGATGTGCCTGGCTGGAGCGGAGGCCATGATCGTGCCGTATCTGGGCGGGCAGGGGCAGGCGGGCGTGGTGCTGGCGTCGGCCGCCGGCGGGATGGCGGCCGGGGAGTTCGCGGTGGGCAGGTTCGCGGCCCCGGCGCTCAGGGAGCGGCTGTCGCTGCCGCTCGCGGCGCTGATCGGCCTGCCGTGGCCGGCCTTCCTGATGGGGCCGGGCGTGGGATGGGCGGCGGTGCTCGCGGCGGTCGCCGCCGCCGGGCTGTCCTACCAGCTGGGTCTGCAGCGGCGCTTCCTGGAGGCGGTGCCCGAGGAGGTGCGCGGGCAGGCGTTCGGGCTGCAGTCGGCGGGGCTGATGACCGGCCAGGCCGTCGGGGCGGCGCTGATCGGCGCCCTCGCGGAGGTGGCAGGCGCCCGGATGGCCATCGCCGTGACGGGCGTCGCCGGCATCCTCGTCGCCCTGGCCCTCCACCGCCACCTGCGCCCGGAACCGGCACCGGCGTGGGCCGGTGAGCCGAGCGGGCCGTCAGGGAGGTAGCTCGCCGGAGCCGCGAGGGACGAGGGTCACCGGGAGCCGGACGTGGTTCGCCGGCCCGGTGTCGCCCGACAGCCGGCGGAAGAGGATCTCCGCCGCCGTGCGGCCCATGCCGGCGGGATCCTGCGCCACCACCGTGACGCCCGGCGACAGCAGGTCGGCCAGCTCGAAGTCGTCGAACCCGACCAGGGCCATCCGGTGTCCGGCCAGGGCGCGCAGGGCCGTCACCGTGAGGCGGCCGTTGCCGGTGAACAGGGCGGTGGGCGGGTCGTCGAGGGCGAGCATGCGCTCCAGGTCCGCGCGGACGGCCTCCGGCGAAGGGGCTCGCATGGCCACCAGCCGGTCGTCGTACAGGACGCCGAGGGCGCGCCGGTAGCCTTCGAGGCGCTGGGCGGCGGTGAAGATCGAGGGCTGGTCCGCCAGGAGGGCGATCCGGCGGTGGCCGTGGGCGAGGAGGTGGCGGGTGGCGAGCGCCGCGCCGCCCGCGTTGTCGGTGAGGACGGTGTCGACGTCCAGGCCGGGGCCGGGCGGGCGGTCGGCGAAGACCGCGGGCGTGCCCGCGTCCAGCTCGGGGCGCAGGTAGGAGTGGTCGTCACCGGCGGGCACCACGATGAGCCCGTCCACCCGGCGGGCGCAGAAGGTGCGCACCAGCTCCCGCTCCCTGGTGGGCTCCTCGCCCGACGACCCGCTGAGCAGCAGGCAGCCGTGGCCCACCACGACGTCCTCGACGGCGCGGCTGAGGCTGGAGTAGAACGGGTCGGCGACGTCCTCGATGACCAGGCCGACAGTCGAGGTCGTGCCCCTGCGCAGCACGCGGGCGCTCTCGTTGCGGCTGTAGCCGAGGCGCTCGATCGCGAGGCGCACCCGTTCGGCGGTCGCCGGGTTGACGCCGGGTTCGCCGTTGACGACCCGGGAGACGGTCTTGAGCGCTACTCCCGCGGCCGAGGCGACGTCCTTCATCGTCGGTCTCACCCCTGGATCATTTCCCAAGCAGGACGTGTGGACAACGTTGTCAGCACGTTGTGCGAGAGTGGGTGACCTATGTCGCTGAGATCCGCCTTGCTCGTCGCCGGTTTCGTGCTGGCGGCGCTGAACCTGCGCCCGGCGATCGCGGGCGTCTCCCCGCTGCTCGACGAGATCATGAAGGACGCCGGCCTCACCCCCGCCGCCGGCGGCGCGATCACCACCGTCATGGTGGTCTGCCTGGGCGTGTTCGGGCCGCTCGCGCCGCTGCTCGCGCGCCGCGTCGGGCTCGACCGCACGCTGCTGGCCGGGCTGCTCGTGGTGGCCCTCGGCGTGGTGCTGCGCGCCCTCGACGGCGCGCCCGCGCTCTACGCGGGCTCCGCGATCGCCGCCACGGCCATCGCGGTGATGAACGTCGCCATGCCCGGCATCGTCAAGCAGCACTTCCCGTCACGGGTGAACCTGATGACCGGCGTCTACAGCTCGGCCGTGGTGGCGGGCGCGGCGACGGCGTCCGCGCTGGTCATCCCGCTGGAGCGGGTCACCGGGTACGGGTGGCGGGGCATGTCGGCGCTGATGGCCGTCCCGGCGCTGGCGGCCGCGCTGCTGTGGCTGCCGCAGGCGCTCGGGAAACAGGACGGGCGGCCGAACGGGCCGCGCCCCTTCGGCGCCGTCCTGCGCAGCCGCGTGACCTGGTACGTCACCGCGCTGATGGGCCTGCAGTCGTTCACCTTCTACGTCATGCTGGCCTGGCTGCCGACGATCTTCCTGGACGCGGGCCTGCCCGCCGACCAGGCGGGCTACCTGCTCAGCCTGACGAACCTGGTCCAGGTGGGCGCCACCCTGGCGGTGCCGGTGCTGGCCGGGCGGCGCGCGTCGCAGGTCCCGTACGTGATGGGCGCGGGGGCGCTGACCGTCGCCGGGTACCTGGGCGTGCTGCTGGCCCCGGCGAGCGCGCCCTGGCTGTGGATGGTGGTATTGGGGGTAGGGCAGGGGGCGTCGTTCGCGCTGGCGCTGCTGCTGATCGCGCTGCGCGCGCCCGACCCGGCCTCGGTGACCGCGCTGTCGGCCGTGGCCCAGTCGGTCGGGTACGTGGTGGCGGCGCTGGGGCCGCTGCTGTTCGGGCTGCTCAGGCAGGTCTCCGGCGGTTGGACGGTGCCGCTGGCGGCCGGGATGGCCGTGCTGGGCGCGCAGCTCGTGGCTGGCTGGTTCGCCGGCCGCCCTGCTATCTTAGGTAAGGCTAACCTATAGAGAAGGGCTCCCAGTGTGCTGACCGAGGTGCTCGAACGCTTGGCCGCCGAACGTGGCGGGGTGCTCGGGATCGTGCCGCGCCTGGTCATCGAGCCCGACGAGAGCTGGACTCCCGCGTCCGAGCTGCTGCGGGAGCCGTCAGGGCTGCTGGCCGAGCTGGTCGACAAGACGGCGGCGCGGTGGAACGCGCCGCGCCACGTCGGCTCGGCGCTGTTCTGGAAGACCTACGGGTACTGGCACACGATGCCACTGGCGCTCGGCTGGGCCCTCGACGGCAGAGTCCCGCTGATGCGGCTGGCCGAGACGTACGTCAAGGAGTCGGAGGCCGGGGTGACGATCGGCGCGTCCGGCGTGAGCTGGGCGTCCGGCGCCGCGGCGATCAGGGGCGCGCTGGCCGAGTCGCAGCAGCCGCTGGTCACGGCGATCAGCGAGCTGGCCAAGGTGGGCGAGCGGACCCTCTGGGGCTCGACGGCCGAGGCGTTCGCCCACCCGCTGACCCACATCGTGCCCGCCGACTACATGGCGCTGCTGCGCGAGCTCGGCCCGCCCGTCGACGGGCTGATCGAGCCCGCCCCCGACGGGTTCTTCCGCAGGACCTGCTGCCTGTGGATCACGCTGCCCGGCGTGGAGCCCTGCGGAACCTGCTGCGTCCTCAGGCCACCGCGTCGTCCATAGGACGCAGCTCGTCGGCGTAGCTCACCGAGACGCGGCGCATCACGCCCGTGTCGTCGATGGAGTACTGGCCGAGCCGCCACAGCGGCGGCGAGTAGGCGTGGATCGAGACGCTGCTGTCCACGGCGCCGGTGAGCCGGTGGATGTGGTCGGGGCCGAACGAGAACGACTGGCCCTCCGCGACCACGGTCTCCAGGTGCTCGCCGCCGATGCGCGGGTTGCACTCCCGCAGCGCGCCCTGCACCACGTGGACGGCGCCCGAGGAGATGTCGTGGTCATGCCAGCCCGTGTCGTCCTCGGGACGCCAGCAGAGCAGCCACACGTCCACGTACGCGTCGCGGTAGAGCGAGGCGTAGTGGCGGCCCCCATCGGCGGGGAAGTCCACCTGGTTCTGCCACTCCGCCGGGTTGGCGGCCAGATCGTTCACCAGGGCGCGCAGCTCGCGGCGGTCGAGCGTGCGCTCGGGGAGCCGGGCGCAGGTGCCCCCGTCCTGGATGTGGGTGGCGCTCATGTACGAGTCTCCTTTCTGCCGAGTAGACGACGGGGGTTGGTGACCCGGATGGCGTGGCCGGCGGCCTCGCCCAGCCCGGGGTCGGGTGCGACGGCGTAGGGGGCGTCGGAGCCGTTGACGACGACGTCGATGCCGAGTTCGCGGACGATCGCGTCGATCGCCCGCGGGCCGTAGGAGGAGGTCTCCACGTAGAAGCCGGGATCGACCAGGCCGCGGCCGGTGCCGCCCCTGGCGATCAGCCGCTCCGAGTGGAGCGGCGCCAGCCCGGCGAGCAGCGCGAAGCACACGCGCAGCCTCGGGTGCCTGGGCCTGACGACGGCGTGGAAGTGGTGCCACGAGGCGTGCATCTGCTGCACGTACGGCACCAGCGCGGGCCACCAGGCGGGAGTGCCGGGCGCGCTCGCGGCCGGCCCCGGGTGGACGAACAGCGGCAGGTCCCTGTCGGTGAGCACCTCGAGGAGCCGGTCGTCGGGCACCGCGGTCGCCGGGATCTGCAGGCCGGCGAAGCCCCGGTCGAGGTCCTTGGCCAGCCGGTCGGGGTCGACCTCGCTGTGGCAGGTCGAGGCCCACGCCCGGAACGGCTCGGGCAGGCCGAGCGCGCCGTCGTGGTACGCGTCGAGCAGCGGCCAGGACTCCTCCGGCGGCAGGAACTCGATGCCGAGCGGGCTCGACAGCGAGACCAGCGCCAGTTCGAGGCCGGTGGTGTCGCGCTCGTCGTGGTCGGCGGGGTTCACCTGGTAGGGCGGCTCCCCGTCGAGGATCAGCGTCCAGCCGTCGAGGCGGGGCGAGGACGTGCGGCCGCGCAACGCGCTCACGAACCCGGACGTCCACAGATGCTGATGGACATCGATCGTCACGGCCGCTCACCTCCCTGCATTTCCTACTGGCATAATAGGTTAACAGATCACCTCTAACGCTCGGACCCTAGGTGAAGCGATTCAGTGATACGGTTCAGTGAACCGCTTCACCTCCTTGTTGTCAATGGAGCTGCGGCCTTCTGTCGGTGGCACGCAATAAGCTGGCAGGATGCCTCGCAAGAGAGCGACCATCCGGGAAGTGGCCCAGGCGACCGGCCTGTCGCCGGCCGCCGTCTCCTACGCGCTGCGCGGCCTGCAGGTGTCGGAAGAGACGATGGAACGGGTCCGCGCCGCGGCGGCCGAGCTGGGGTACGAGGCCGACCCCATCGCCAGGGCCCTGGCCAGCGGGCGCACCGGCATGATCGGCCTGCTGTGCGGCTCGCTGGAAGACCTGTGGCAGCAGTCGCTGGCCGTCGGCATCAGCAGGGGTCTGCGGGAGAAGGACCGCTACGCGCTGATCCTCGACGCGGTCGGCGATCCCGCCAGGGAGCGCGCCCTGGCCCAGCAGCTGCGCGACCAGCGGGTCGACGGCATGATCGTGCAGCCGGTCGATCCCGCCGCGCCGTTCTGGCCGGAGCTGTGCGAGTCGCTGCCGGTGGTGTCCATCGGCGACTCGCTGGCGGGCACGGCGGGCGAGGTCGTCTTCGACAACCGGCGCGGCGTCACGCTCGCCCTCGAGCACCTGCGTGACCGCGGCCACCGCCGCGTCACCGTGCTGACCCCGACCATGGTCAGCACCCCCGACCGTCCGGCCGACGTGCACGTCACGGCCGAGGCCGACCGGCTCGGGCTCGGCATCGAGGTGGTCCCCGCCCTGCACGACCTGACCGTCGCCACCGACGCCGCGCACCACGTGCTGCGCGAGGGGGCGCCCACGGCGGTGTTCTGCTTCGCCGACTCGATCGCCTACGGGGTCTACGCGGCGGCCCGCGAGCTCGGCCTGTCGATCCCCGGCGACATCTCGGTCATGGGGTACGACGACCACCCCATGTCCGGCCTGCTCACCCCCGGGCTGACCACGGTCGACTGGAACATCGACGGCATCGTCAAGGCCGCGGTCCGGCTGGTGTCGGCCGCCGCCGACGGGGGCGCCCGGCGCCGCCGGGTCGTCCAGCAGCCGACCCTCAGGGAGCGCGGTTCGGTCGCCGATCTGAGGTGAGCAGCCCGGCGGCCCTGGCGGCGATCGTCTCTCCGGCGATCTTCAGGGGCTCGGTGCTGCGCAGCGCCCTGCTCAGCACGAACGCGCCCTCCAACGCGGCCAGCATCGCGACCACCAGCTCGCGCGCCTCCCGCTGCGAGACTCCGGCCCTGGTGAAGAAGGCGGTGCCGGTGGCGATCCAGTCGGTGAAGACCTCCGCCGTGGCCTGGCGCAGTGGCTCGTTGGTGCTCGCCACCTCCAGGGCCACGGTGGCGATCGGGCAGGCGTCGGCGTAGCCCGTGTCCACGAGGGTCCGGGCCGCTCCGGCGAAGAAGTCACGGACACCGGTCACGGGGTCGGAGGCCGCGTCCATGACGGCGGCGAACAGCTGCCCGTACAGGGCGCCCGAGCGGCGGACGACCTCCGCTCCGAGCTGCTCCTTGCCGCCGGGGAAGAAGTGGTAGATCGAGCCGAAGGGGGCGCCCGCCTCGGCCACGATCTGTTTGAGCCCGGTGCCGGTGTACCCCTGACGCCTGAACAGCCCGGCACTGGCGTCCATGATGCGGTCCTTGGTCGGTGGCATCCGTCCCCCTTCGTCGGTGGCCGCTACTCTATCGCTAGAGCGATCTATCAAGAGCGGAGGCGGGCGTGCCCGAGATCGAGCTGAGCGCGGGGGTCGTCGAGTACCAGGACACCGGAGGCGACGGGCCCGTCATCGTCTTCCTGCACGGGCTGACCATCGACTCCACGGTGTGGCGGAAGGTGCTGCCCGAGCTGTCGGGCGCCTACCGGTGCGTGCTGCCGACGCTGCCGCTGGGCAGCCACCGGCGTCCCATGCGCGCCGACGCGGACCTGTCGCTGCGCGGGCTCGCGCTGCTCGTGGGGGAGTTCCTGGAGCGGCTCGACCTGCGCGAGGTGACCCTGGTGCTCAACGACTGGGGCGGCGGGCAGGTGCTCATCGCCGAGGGCGGGGGCGAGCGGGTGGGCCGCCTGGTGCTCACCGCCTGCGAGGCGTTCGACAACTATCCGCCGGGGCTGCCGGGGCGGGCCATCGCCACGGCGGCGAGCATCCCGGGCGGGCTCTGGCTGACCATGCGGCTGCTCCGGCTGCGCGCCATGCGCCGCGCGCCGGGCAGCTGGGGGTGGATGAGCAAGCGGCCCGTCCCCGACGACGTCATGGACGGCTGGTTCCGGCCGGCGACGACCCACCGGGCGATCCGCCGGGACCTGGGCAAGTACGCCCGCTCCACCCCGCCGAAGGCCGTGCTGCTCGACTGGGCGGAACGGATGCGCACGTTCGACGGCCCCGTCCTGGTCGCCTGGGCGACCGAGGACCGGCTGATGCCCCGCGCCCACGGTCGCAGGCTCGCCGAGTTGTTCCCCGACGCCACGCTGGTGGAGATCGACGACAGCTACACGCTGATCCCGGAGGACCGGCCCGAGGCGCTGGCGGCCGCCATCCACACCTTCATGCAGACCCCTCTCACGACGAGGTGAGGGCGCGGCGGGCGTCCTCGATGTCGGACGTGAGCACCCGGTCCGGGGTCGCGATCTGGCGGCGGTGGTACAGGGCGCGGGTGGCGGCCACCCGCTCGCACGCCAGCACGATCTCCAGCGGCTCCAGGCAGCGCAGCGCGTACCTGGCGGCCTGGGTGGCGAAGCTCGCGTGGTCCTCGGTGCCCCGGGAGATCACGGCGGTTCCGGTCGTGACCGGCGTGGCGAGATGGCGCAGCTCGGCCAGCGCGTCCTGGGCGACGTACTCCAGGATCATCGCCCCCGACCCACCAGGGCTGGCCGCGAGGAACGGCAGCAGCCCGGTGTACGACGGCTCCATGAGCGTGGCCAGCCGGGCCGTGCTGAGCTGGGCCGTCTGCGCCAGCGCCGCGCGCAGCGCGTCGAGCGCGAGCGCCACCGGCGCCGCGTGGAAGTTGCCGTTGTGCCAGGCCAGCCCGTCGGCGATGAGCGGGTTCTCGGTGGCGGCGTTCACGTCGGTCTCGACCACGTCGCGCGCCCGGTCGAGGGTGTCCAGCGCCGCGCCGTGCACCTGGGCGAACGCGCGGTAGCCGTACGGGTCCTGGACGCGCGGGGACGGCTCGTGCGCGATCAGGCCGCGCAGCCGGGCCGCCGTGGCCGCCTGCCCGGAGTGCGGACGCGCCTCCTGGACGACCGCGGCCAGCGGCTCCGCCGACGCCTCGACGGCCGCGAAGCTGAACGCGGCGACGTCCACCGCCGCCTCCAGCAGCCTGCGCAGCCGGTGGCAGGCCAGCGCCGAGTCGGCGAGCGTCGCGGCGCCCGAGCTGATGAAGGGCAGCGCGTCGCGGGAGGCCAGCGGGTAGCGCGGCCCGGCCGCGCCCGGCGACGGCGAGTTCCAGGGCAGCTCGCCGAGCAGGCACAGCGCGGTGGTGGCCAGGGCGGTGAGGTCGCCCGTGCCGATCGCGCCGTACGTCCTGATCGGCGGGGTGAAGCCGCCGTTGATGGCGTCGGCGAGGACGGGCAGCACGCCCGGGTCCACGCCGGAGCCGCCCGCGAGGAGCTGGTTCAGCCGGACGACCAGCATCGCCCGGGCGCGCTCAGGTTCGACCGGCGCGCCCACGCCGCCCGCGTGGCTGCGCAGCAGGTCGAACCCGCCGTCCTCGACGTCGGTGTCCTTGTTGGCGCCCACCCCGGTGCTCTGCCCGTACACGGGGCCCCTCAGCTCCTGGGCCGCGCCCCACGCCTCCCGGGCCCGATCCAGGGACGAGATCGTGACCCGGGCACCGTCGTAACCGACCTCGTGGATCTGCGCGCATGTCAGGCCGGCGCCGTCGAGTTTCATGAGTGTTCAGTCGTTGTCGGGGATGAACAGGCCCAGCAGCCAGCTCACCACGCTGATGATGATCGCGCCCCAGAAGGCGGCAGGGTAGAAGTTGTCGACGTGGAAGGGGACGCTGAACTGCCCGGCGATCCAGCTCGTCAACAGCAGCATGGCCGCGTTGATCACAAGCAGGAACAGGCCGAGCGTGAGGACGATGAGCGCACAGCCAAGGGTCTTGACGATCGGCTTCACGATGGCGTTGATGACACCGAAGATCAGCGCCACGATGAGGAGCGTGCCCCAGTACTTGGGGGAGTTCTGGGCGGTGTTGACGGCGATGCCGGGGACGAACTGGATGGCCACCCACAGGGCGGCCGCGGCCGCCAGCAATCTGATGATGAATCTCACGCTGCTTGATACTCCCATTACCGCTCGGGGTTCCGATAGGGGTGCGGTGCCCGGGAAGAGGGATCGTTCTGGCGTTATCTGGGGCGGTATTGAGGGAACAGGGGTGCAAGGAGGAAGTGCGATGGACGCCAAGGAGCTCGAGTCGCTGACGGCGAGCGAACTGCACGACCGGGCGGTGCGCTACGCCGTGCACCATGGGGACCTCGGTTTCCTGTGGAAACTGCTGACGGTGATCCCGGCCGCCGAGGCCGCGAGCGGTCACGACACAGAGACGGCGAACGACCTGACCCGCGTGTCCGCGCTGCTCAGCGACGCCCTCGCCGCCGGCGAGGGCGATCTCGGTGAGGCTCTGCGCCCCATCTACATCGAGTATCTGAGCAAGCACCCTGACGCCTAACCCGCCAGGCGGGCCTCCGCCCCGCCGTACATCGCGAAACCTGGCGTGCTGAACTCCTGTCCGTCCCGGCCGACGATCAGTGTCTCGTACGGTTCCGTCAACTCCATGGCGAAGCGCCTGCCCAGGACCGGGCCCATGGCGTAGACGGCTGTCGCGTAGGCGTCGGCGACGCCCAGGTCGGGGCCGATCACGGTGACCGAGCTCAGCGCGTCCTGGAGCTCGCCGGTGCGCGGGTCCACGATCTTCGCGTCACCCGAGGTGGCGATGCCCAGGTCGTGGCCGAAGACGACCTTGCGGACCAGGCCGGTGCGCGGGTCGCGGACGCCGACCCGCCAGCGCTTGCCCGGAGTGGCCGAGCCGCGCACCCTGATGTCGCCGCCCGCGTTGATCCGGTGGTCGACGGCCCCGGCTTGGGTGAGCGCGCGAGACAGCCGCTCCAGCGCCCACCCCTTGATGTAGCCCGACGGATCGATGACGCCGCCGATCCGCGACTCGAACCAGCCGTCCGTGGCGACGCTCAGCTCGTCACAGCGGTGCAGCACCTCGATGAGCTCGGGGATCTGCTCGATGGTCTGGCCCCGGTTGAGGCGTGCGATCTGACTGTTCTCCCTGCTCGGGTTGAAGGTGGCGTCCACCCAGCGCAGCCAGGCGAAGGCGTTGTCGAGCAGGGGGGTCAGCTCTCGGGGCGGCAGGGCCGTGCGGATGTCCACGCTTACGGGCCTGCCCATGACCATCTCCACACGGGCGCTTCCGGGGAAAGTCATCACCTTTGCCTCCTCTTCCGCAGCAACCGTCCCACGGGCTGCGTAATGGCGGGTTAAACCCTTTGCCCTGGCTTGTCATGGAACAGGAGGCTAAGGTAACGATAGGTTAAAGTTTTTGTACAGGTTTGGTATGAATCTGCGTGGCGGGCACGGAGAGTCGCGACAAGGCTCCGCGGACGTACCGCCGGAACGGCCGCGGACCCGCGACGAGCACCTCGCGCCGGGCGATGTCGGGCACCTGCCTGCGCAGGCCCGACGCGCTCAGCCGCTCCTTGGCCCGCGGGTCGTGCTCCTGGCCGACCACCAGCACCAGACCGTGCCTGGCCGCCAGCTCGCGCAGCTCGGGGGTGGCGGCGTCGGTGCGGTAGACGACCACCAGGTCCTCGCGCGAGACGAGCAGCTCCCGCAGTCTCGCAGGGGCCATGCCCGTCGCGACGAGCAGGGCGCCGCTCGTGGCGGGGACGGTGTGGCTCCAGACGGCCATCACGGCCGCCATGCCGTACAGGAGGAGGGAGCCGGTGCGGCTGAGGCTGGTCACGTACGCGGTCGAGCTGAACTGGTGGACGAGCAGCAGCCCGCCCGCGAGGTAGCCGCCGAGCCGCAGCCGCTGCCTGGCCTGCTCGGACCTGAACAGGTCCGCCGCCCTGACCGAGAGCAGGCCGAGCGCGACGAGCAGCGCCGCGACGGCGTACGCCGTGGGACGCCACGGGTAACCGAATCCCGGCTGGATCGCCCCGAACTCCGCGACCGCGACGCCGCACCAGAAGAGGATGGGCCACTGATTCGTCTTCACCTCGCTAGCCATGCCTTCGACGATGCGTGCCGAACATGAGAGCCGTCTGAGTAAGGTCTGAAACATGGCTAACGTGCGTGTTGAGCGGACCGAAGACGGTGGATTCCGGGCGACCAACGCCCGAGGTGCGGAAGTGCAGATCGGGGGCGGCGACCAGGACGGCGTCTTCACCCCCGTCGAGCTGTTGCTGGCGGCGGTGGGCGGGTGCAACATCGTGACCGTCGAACCCCTCACGGCGAAGCGCGGGCATCGGCTCGTCCGCCTGGCGATGACCGTCGCGTCGGAGAAGGTCGAGCCGAACCTGCTCGGGCCCGTCACCGTGACCTACGACGTGGAGGTCCCCTCCGAGGAGGCCGACGAGGTCTTCAGGGCGGTGGCGGAGCGCGTCCATGAGAAGTACTGCACGGTCAGCCGGTCCCTTCAGGAAGGGACGGAGGTCCGTTTGGAGGTTCCGTAGCCGGATTAGGCCGACATTCGACTCGGTTATGACGCGTCCGTTGCATTCCTCTCGGTAGTGTCGAAGCAGGTCAAGGGACCGATGAGCTCTTTGCCGAAGCGGACGCGGAGGGGGACCGCCGTCTGCAGTGCGGGACCGCCGATGTTTTTGGGGGAAGACATTGGCCTGGACCGCCGTCGGTCGGGGTCGGGCAGGTTTGGGGGAAACTGCCCGACCCCGACGCATGTCCACCGCCAGACCGTCGCATGACCCGATCGTTGCGAGTTGGCCTCGTGTCCACCGCTGGGCCGCGTCATGAGGCCGACCGTCGCATCAGCCCACCCGGCCCGGCCATCGCAGAGGCCCGACCGGCGCGGAGTCCATGTGGCGCTCGCGTCAGGGCGGCGCGGGGGCGCTTCGTCCGCGCCCCATTTCCATCCGTTCTGGGGACTCTCGCTCCAAATCATGCGTATTGTTCGGTTACGTGACAAAGGTCCTTATTGATTGCGATCCGGGCATCGACGACGCGCTGGCTCTGGCGCTCCTGGCCGGGTCCTCCCTGGAGCTGGTCGGCATCACCACCGTCGGCGGCAACGTCGACCTCGCGCTGACCACCGCGAACGCGCTGTCGCTCAGGGAGTTCCTCGACCTCGGCGACGTCCCGGTCACTCCCGGCAGCGCCGGCGCCCTGGTCCGGCAGACCGTCCGGGCGGCGCACGTGCACGGCGTCTCCGGCCTCGGCGAGGCCGTCCTGCCGCCCGCCGTCCGTCCCGTCGCGGACGGGCACGCCGTGGACTTCATCGTGAACACCCTCAGAGCCGCCCCCGGCGAGATCACGCTCGTGGCCACGGGCCCGCTGACGAACATCGCCCTCGCCGTGCGCCGCGAGCCCCGCATCGTCGAGTGGGCGCGCGACTTCGTCATCATGGGCGGTTCGTACACCCGCGGCAACCACAACCCGGCGGCCGAGTTCAACATGCTGGCCGACCCCGAGGCGGCCGCGATCGCCTTCGACGCCGGCTGGACGGTCAAGATGCTCGGCCTGGACGTGACCCTGAAGGCCGTGGTCACCCGCGCCGTCCTGGACCGCATGCGCCCGCTGGGCCGCCTCGCCGACCTCCTGGTCCCGGCGGCGGGCTTCTACGGAGCGATCACGGAGGACAGCGGCCCGGCTATCCACGACGCCTGCGCGGTGGCGTACGTGATGGACCCGACGCTGTTCGGCTGCGCTCCGGCGGTGGTCAACGTGGAGACGACCGGCACGTACACGTCCGGCATGACGGTCACGGACTTCAAGGTGCCCGGCGGCCGGCCGAACGCCCTGGTGGCGACCTCCGTGGACGTGGAATGCTTCTGGGAGCTGGTGCTGGGGGCGTACGAGAAGCTGGCTGAGCGTCTCGGCTGATGTGCAAGGGAGTGTGCGGTGGCTGCTACAGTTATTCCTGTCGCAAGCGCCGCTAGCTCAGTTGGTCAGAGCAGCTGACTCTTAATCAGCGGGTCCGGGGTTCGAGTCCCTGGCGGCGCACAGACAGAAAGCCCAGGCTGGTATTTCCGGCCTGGGCTTTCTCTCTTTCGGCTGCGGCTATCAGTTGGCGTCGGGAAATGTGTGGTCGCAGTCTCCGCATCGGCGGTCGGCGATCCGGTCCCGGTTTCCTGCCTGCGCGCGTACGGGATTGTCCGGGCCGATGCTGGTCCACAGGCCCGGGCGGGGGCGGGGAATCCAGCCCCAGGCGCTCTCCATGCGCTCCCGGCCGGCCGTGTGGTTGCACCCTTCCGGCAGGTGCGCGCACTGGTTGGGCGAGATCAGGATCTCGAAGGGGACGAACGCGGTCACCGGCGGGCCCGCGCATGAGCAGCCGAGTCCGATGGGGAGGTCGCACCGTTCACAACGCGTTTCATTCACGTGGACATTATCGATAACCGATCCGAGCTGTTGTCCATGAAAGTTCGGCCCGAGAGAATGCGGGATATACGGTGTCCGCGCAGCTCAAGGCAGGTTTCGCGATAAATGCAGATGCGTCCCTATTGGGCCGCGCTACCCTTGCTCCAAGGGCAGGCATTCCGGTGGAGCGGGTGTGATGGACGAGCGGCGGATGGTGCGGATCTCCAAGTACCTGGCCAAGCACCTACGGCACCAGCCGGAACGGATCGGCATCACCCTCGACGCCCACGGCTGGGTGGAGGTGGAGGCGCTGCTCACGGCGGCGGCCGAGCACGGGTTCACGATCTCCCGCGCCGAGCTGGAGCAGGTCGTCGCCGGCAACGACAAGCGCCGGTACGCCATCGAGGTCGGGAGGATCCGGGCCAGCCAGGGCCATTCGGTACGCGTCGACCTGGAGCTGCCGCCCGCCGACCCGCCGGAGTACCTGTACCACGGGACCGTGCCCAGAAGCCTGGCCGCGATCCGGGCAGAGGGGCTGCGGCCGATGAACCGCCACCACGTCCACCTGTCGCCGGACCGCGAGACCGCCACCCGGGTCGGCGCCCGCCGCGGCGCCCCGGTCGTCCTGGCGGTGCACGCCGGGGCGATGCACCGGGCCGGGCACCGGTTCCACCTCAGCGCCAACGGCGTCTGGCTGGCCGACCACGTCCCGCCGGCCTTCATCCGCTTCCCGAGCTGACCCGCGCCCCGAGCGACCGCGTCCCGGGAGCTGATGCGCGCCGCGCGAAGTGAACAGGTCCCGCGCTGACCGTGCGTCTCGACGGCCCTCATCCGTTTCCCCAGCTGACCTGTGCCCCGAGACGTCGTTCACCGCTGGGAACGCTCGCGGTCGTGCAGAATGTCGGCCCATGACTGCCTATCCAGTGGGTGAGACCGCGCTCGTGGTCAACGTCCCCTCCGCCGAGCCGGTGGTGGGGGTGTGGCGCGAGCGCTACGACCGCTCGGCCGCGTACGGCGTCTCCGCCCATGTCACCGTGCTCGCCCCCTTCCTGCGCCGCGACCGGCTCGACGACGCGGTCATGGCCGAACTGCGCCAGCTGTTCGCCGCACGGGAACCGTTCGACGTCAGATTCGAGCGGACCGCCCGGTTCCCGGGCCTGCTCTACCTCGCGCCCCAGCCCGACACCGCGCTACGGGAGCTCACCGACCTGGTGGTGCGGCGCTGGCCGGAAGCGCCGCCGTACGGCGGGAAGTACGGCGAGGTCGTCCCGCACCTGACGGTCGCCGACACCGACGACGCGGACACGCTGGCGGCGATCGAGGCGGCTCTGACGCTCCCGGTCACCGCGCGCGCGTCCGGCGTGACCCTGCTGGTCTTCGACGGTACGGCCTGGCGGGCGGAGGCGTTCTTCCCGCTCGGTGAACTGCCGCCCACGGAGTTCGCCTTCCCCGGCCCGCTCCGCGACAAGCTGGTCGCGGCGATCCTGAGCGGCGAGAAGACGGCGACCACGGGGTTGCCGGCCGACTACGAGCACTCCGGTGATCCGCTGCCGTCGGCGGGGCAGTGGGGCGCGGTCGTCGACTCGAACGGCCGGCCCGCCGCGTTGATCGAGACGGTCGAGGTGCGGGTACTGCCCATCAGGGCCGTCGACGACGCGTTCGCCCAGGCCGAAGGCGAGGGCTACGCCACGGCCGCCGAGTGGCGTGCCGTGCACGAGCGGTTCTGGCAGGGGCCCGAGATGACCGCCTTTCTCGGCCACACCCCGGTGATCGACGACGACACGCTCGTGGTGACCGAGCGCTTCCGCGTCCTCGAACGGTTCTAGGAGCGTGGAGCTGGTCACCAGCCCTGGGTGCGGAGGAATCTGGCGCAGGCGGTGGTCCACTCGCCGGCGCCTGGCTCGGCCTCGGCCAGGCCCAGGCCGTGCTTGCCGTTCGGGTACACGTGCAGCTCGACCGGGACCTGGTGGGCCGCCAGTGCCGAGGCCAGGAGCAGTGAGTTGTCGACGGGAACCACGTCGTCCTCGGTGGTGTGCCAGAGGAACACGGGCGGGGTGGCCGGGCCGGCCCGGTGCTGGAGCGACAGCCCCGCGAGTTGCGCCCCCGCCGGTTCCGGGCCGAGGAGGTTCGTGACGGACCCCTGGTGGGCGGGCGCACCGCTGAGCGTCACCACCGGGTAGCACAGGACGGCCACACCGGGCCGCGCGTCTTTGCGGTCGATCTCGTCGTGGGGGCCTTCGGGCAGCATGGCGGCGGTCTCGGTGGCGAGCAGCCCGGCCAGGTGGCCTCCGGCGGAGAAACCGAGGACGCCCACGCGAAGCGGGTCCACCCCCCACTCGGACGCGTGGTGCCGGACGAACCGCATCGCCCTGGCGGCGTCCAGCAGCGGCAGCGGATGGCGGTGCGGCGCGACCCGGTAACGCAGGACGAAAGCGGCGATGCCGAGCGTGTTGAGCCAGCGGGCGACCGGCTCCCCCTCGTGGCCGGCCTGCCTGGCGTACCCGCCGCCGGGCAGCACCACGATCGCCGGCCCGCCGCCCTCCACCGGGTAGGCGGTGAGCGTCGCCGGAGTCGGCACGGGCCACAACTGGTGCTCGGTCATCTCTGCCTTCCGATGGGGGGAATGGCGCTCACCCTACCTTTCGGGGCGGAGAGTTCACCCCATGGCCGGAGTGGACACGACGGTCGCTCAGGTGGTCGTCAGGTCGCGTTGCATCAGGGACGTGTCGATCCACCGGTCGTGCTTGTGCCCCACGCCGGTGAGGCGCCCCGCCGGGCTGAAGCCGAAGTGACGGTGCAGGGCTTCCGAGGCGCCGCTGCCGGTGTCGGCGATCACCGCGATGACCTGCCGCGTGTCCGTCTTCTCCAGGTCTGTCAGCAGCGCGCCGAGCAGGAGCCTGCCCAGCCCGCGGCCGGTGCGGCCGGGTGCGATGTAGATGGTGTCCTCGACGGTGTGCCGGTAGGCCGGTTTGGGACGCCACGGCCCGGCGTAGGTGTACCCGGCCACCTCGTCGCCCTCCGCCGCGACCAGGAACGGCAGGCCCCGGCCGGTCAGCTCGTCCAGCCGCCGCCGCCAGTCGTCGACGGTGGGCGGGACCTCCTCGAAGGTGGCGACGCTGTGCGCGACGTAGTGCTCGTAGATCGCGGCCACGGCGGGCAGGTCAGCGGCCGTCGCGGGACGGACCGCCATCTCGGGAGGCGACATGGGGCGGCTCCTTGCTTTCGCTATAGCGTAATTGGTCGCTATTATAGAGGAATGCTGGAAGAGCTGGGCGGCCGCGTGCAGGCGCTCCGCCACGACCACGGGCTGACGCTCCAGGAGCTCGCCGCGGCGGCGTCGGTGAGCGTGAGCATGCTGTCATCGGTCGAGCGCGGCCAGAAGGCGCCCACCGTCGTCGTGCTCGCCCGCATCGCCGCCGGCCTCGGCGTGCCGCTCGCCGAGCTCGTCGCCGAGCCCGACCAGGACCGCGTCATCGTCCGCCGCGCCGCCGACCAGGACCACGTGGACGAGCCGGGCGGCTGGCAGCGCACGATCCTGACACCGGTCGTGCCGGGCGTGAACTTCGAGTGGATCCGCAGCACCCTGCCGCCGGGCTGCGACGCCGGCCGGTACCCGGCGTACGCTCCCGGCTCGCACGAGTACGTGGTGGTCGAGTCGGGCGTCCTGCGGCTGACGATCGGAGACCGGCCGGTCGAGCTGGCGGCGGGAGACTCGGTGTACTTCGCCGCCGACGTGGTGCACGCCTACGCCAACCCCGGCTCCGAACCGTGCACGTACTCCGTCGCCGCGCTCGTCATGCGCCCCCGCCGCCCGTCGGCACGCCCGACCGGCCGCTGACGCCACGCCGCCGGGGCTCGTGCCCCGGCCGGCGACGTGCGAGCCTCCGGCGCGCTCAGAGCACCGGCGGGTCGAAGTCGAAGTCGAGGCGACGGGCCTCGCGGGCGACCTTGACGTCGGGGTGGTCGGTGCCGAGCTGGCGTTCGTAGCGGGTGAGCGTCTCGGCCTTGAGCCCGGCCGCCTCGTCCTCCCGGCCCAGCGCCAGGAGGTCGACCACCAGGTTGGCGGCCCCGGCCAGGGTCAGCGGGTGGTCGTCGCCGAGGACGTTGCGCAGGCTTTCGAGCGTGCTGACGCCCAGCTCGCGGGCCTCTTCGGTGTCGCCGAGCGCCGCCAGGTCGCTCGCCAGGTTGATGGCGCAGGTGAGCGTGAAGTGGTGCTCGCGGGTCAGCCTGCCGTCGAGGCCGCGCAGGGCCCGCCTGTCGATCTCCAGGGCCCGCTCCAGCTGGCCGTTCACCCGCAGGAGCAGGGCCAGGTTGGTGTCGCAGCCGTACTTGAAGGGGTGGTCGTCGCCGTACATCCGCGGGTAGCGGGGGGCCATGTCCTCCAGGAGTTCGAGGGCCTCGGTCAGCTGGCCGGCCGCGCGCTGGGCGTTGGCCAGGCAGAGGGCGGCGGCGAGGGTGTCGGGGTGGTTGATGCCGACGTTCCGCTTCTGCGCGTCGAAGGTGTGGTCGGCCAGATCCAGCGCCTCCTCGAGCTGGCCGTTGCGGCGGCGGGCGATCGAGAGGTCCTTGGCGACGCGGAGAGTCCACGGATGCTCGGAGTTGAGCTGCTCCACGCCGTACTCGAAGGCGTCCTCGCCGATGTCGCAGGCCCTGCGGTAGTCGCCGTTGAGCCGGACGATGCGGGCCAGCCCGTTCCAGGACGACAGCACGTTCTGCGCGCTCGACCCCGACCCGGCCTGCCGCTGGTACATGAACGTCTCGGCCTGCAGCTCGCGGGCCTTGGCGTAGTCGCCGAGCAGCAGGTAGTCGAGGGCCAGGTTGTTCATCGCCCGGAGGGTCCGCCGGTGGGTGGGGCCGAACTTGGCCTGGTGCCTGCGCAAGGAGTCCTGGTCGTGCTCGAAGGCCAGCGCGAACTCGCCGCGGAAGCGCAGGTCGGCGCCGTGGCTGTTGATGAGCAGCAGGGTCTCCTCGTGGTCCTCGCCGAGGACCTGCCGCATCCGGGCGGCGGTGCGCTGGTTCAGCTCGTACGACTCCTGGATCTCGCCCAGCTCGCGGATGACGATCGCCTGGTGCCGCTGGGCCGACAGGACGTACTGGTCGTCGTCGCCGCTGACCGCCTGCCAGCGCTCGAGGAACTGCTCGACCAACTGCCGCGCGGACCTGAAGTCGCCGGACGAGTACAGGTAGCGGACGACGTTCAGCGCGAAGTGCCTGATGCGCGGGTCGGTGCTCTGCACGACCCGCGACGGGCTGATGTGCCCGAGCAGCGCCTGGTAGCGCGGCCATGCGGCGTTGTCGTCGGGATTCTCCTCGGCCACGGCGGCGGCGAGCAGGGTGTGCACCTCACGCCGGAACGAGGCCCGCTCGGGCTCCGGCAGCTCGTCGCGCAGCAGCGCCTGGACGAGCCGGTGCACGGTGATCGTGCGCGTCTCGGAGTCGATGCGGACGAGCGCGTACCGGCCGAGCTCGCGGATGGCGGGGATCATCCGGATCGGGTCGCCCAGCATGCCGGCCAGCCTCGACCCGCCCGCGAAGTCTTCGGGGAGCCGGTCGAGCAGGTCGCGCGGAATCGGCTCGGGGCCGAAGAAGGCGCAGCAGCGCAGCAGCTCGACCGCGTCGGGCGAGCGCTCCATGAGCTGCGACACCGACAGCGCCCACGCCGCCGTCATGGACATCGGGTAGTCGGACGGCTTGCTCGTGCCCAGCAGCCGGGTGGTCTCGTTCTCCAGCAGCCGCAGGTACTGGTCGACGGGCATGCCGGTCTCGACCTGGAGCGCGCCCGCGTGCTCGAGCGCCAGCGGCAGGTCGCCGAGCGCCTCGGCGAGGCGGTGCGCGTCGGGCTCCGTGATGCCCCTGGGGACGCGTTTCATCAGGAACGCGACGCTCTCCTCGCGGCGGAACACGTCGACGACGATCGTGTCGACGACGCTCTGCCAGCCCTGGTCGCGCGAGGTGAGCAGGACGTGCCCGGAGCCGCGGGGGATGACGGCGTTGACGTCTTCGGGCTCGTTGGCGTTGTCGAAGATGAGCAGCCAGCGCTCGTACGGCTCGCCGCGCCGCAGCGCGTCGAGCACCGCGTCGACCGCCTCGTCGACGCCCGCCGAGGCCGCGATGGGCAGGTTCAGCTCGCGCGCGAGCCCGGCCAGCGAGGACTTCACCAGCACCGACTGGTCGGCGGGAATCCACCACACCACGTCGTATTCGTGCCTGAAGCGGTGCGCGTATTCGATGGCGAGCTGCGTCTTGCCGACACCGCCCAGCCCGTGCAGGGCGTGCGGGACGACGGCGGTGACGTCGGATCTGAGGCCGGAATGCAACTTGTCGAGGAGGTCTTCGCGACCGGTGAAGTTCTTGTTCTGCTGCGGAACTTTGCCCCATATTGAGGGCACTCGCCCAGAATCCTGGGAAGAGCTCGTCACAGACACGCTACCGCCCCAGCTCAGTTGTCTTTCGCAGCATCTTAGACTCCTCAGGACCTTCTGTTGAATAAACAAACCGGGCAGACTGCTGTCGCCGTTGATCGGGCATCATGCCAAGATGGAAGTCTCCAGGTCATACGGCTCCAGGGAGAGAGTTATGGGCGAGGACTCAGTGACCGAGTACGGTGGTGGTCTTGTCGATGTGCAGGATCTCGACCTGCGCGCGCTCGACGGGATCGGCGAGTCCGTACTCGCCGCGGCCTTGCGGCGGGTACTCGAGACGGACTCCGGTCCGGTCGCCGGGTTCCAATCCGCGATGTAAGGACGGTTTATTGGACGAACCGCCGGGATGATCTGTGAACAACGGGGACTGGAACCGACTTGTCAAGCAGCTCGGTCGGGGTGATTGCACGCCCCTTCTCGGGGCCGGTGCGTGTTTCGGCCGCCTTCCGAATGCCAGGCAGCTGAGCCGGCATTTCGCCGACCTGTATGACTACCCGTTCGCCGACCGCGACAATCTCGCCCGAGTGACGCAATATGCCGCGTCCGTCGGTGAACAGGATCCGGTAGATCTCAAACACGAGATCTGTACTTACCTGAAACAGTATGTCGCCAAGCCCGGGACGGCGCCGGATCCGCACGAGATCTTAGCTGAATTCCCCATAAGTACATTTCTCACCACAAACTATGACAACTTCATGCTGCAGGCGCTGAACCGTGCTCAAGACGGGCAGAAGTCCCCCCGCGCCAGCACCTCCACCTGGTGGGACGGCAACGCCGACGAGCCGCGGATCCTGGACCCCACTCCCGACGAGCCGCTCGTCTACCACTTACACGGCAGCTGGGAAGACCCGCCCTCGCTCGTCCTGACTGAGGACGACTACCTGAACTACCTGGTCAACATGGTCGACTGGCAGGCCTCGCAGAGCAGGCGGCCGCTGCCCACCTGCGTGCTCGGCGCGATGACGGCCAGCCCGCTCCTCTTCGTCGGCTACAGCCTGCAGGACTGGAACTTCCGGGTGCTCTTCCACGGCCTGATCCGGGCCATCCCGCCCAACATGAAACGACGGCACGTGAGCGTCCAGCTCATGCCTGACCTCGACGGGACCGTTCCCGACGCTCAGGCCAAGGCCCAGCACTACATGGAGCGCTACCTCGATGGCTGGAACATCTCGATCTTCATAGGCACCACCGAGGACTTCTTCAGGGAGCTTCTCGACAGAATGTGAGGTCCTGGCCATGACCGTCAGCGGTGCGCACACCCACCCCTATGTCGGGCTGCGCCCCTACAACCGCGACGAGAGCGAGCTGTTCCGCGGCCGTGACGACGAGGCCAGGGAAATCGCCACGCTCTGGCAGGCCGTAGGGCTGACGGTCCTGTACGGCGCCTCGGGGGTGGGCAAGACCTCGCTGCTGAACGCGGGCGTGCTGCCCCGGCTCGACCCCGGGCGGGTCGACCTGCTGCCGATCGCGCGGATCGCGCCGCGGATGCGCGTCCCGACCGGGCGCGGCAACCCGTACGTCATGGCGCTGCTGACCGCGTGGGCCCCCGACCGCGACGAGCGCGACCTCGCGAAACTGACCCTCACGGAGTTCCTCGAAGGACGCCCCGAGCGCAAGGACGAGTACGACGACCCGGTGCCCGTCCTGGCCGCGATCGACCAGGCGGAGGAGATGTTCCAGACCGTCCCGGCCAGGGAGAAGGAGCGGCGCGCCTTCCTCGACCAGCTCGCCACCGCGGTGCGCCAGAACACCGGGCTGCACCTGCTGCTGTCGATGCGCGAGGAGTACCTGTTCATGATCCTGCCCTACGAGCGGCCGTTCGGGCAGGGCGCGCGGACCCGGTTCCACCTGCAGCCGCTCAGCCGCGACGCGGCCCTGGAGGCCGTCACCGAGCCGCTGGAGCACACCGACCGCACGATCAGCCACGAGGCCGCCGAGCTGATCGTCGACGGGCTGCGGAGCGTGGTGGTCTCCGACGAGGCCGGGGTCAGCTCGAAGATCGAGCTCGACACCGTGGAGCCGGTGCAGCTCCAGGTGGTCTGCTCCGCGCTCTGGGAGTCGCTGCCGCCGGAGGTCCACGAGATCACCGTCGACCACGCCCGCCAGTACTCCGACATCGAGGAGGCGCTGTCCGGGTTCTGCAGGCGCGCGATCGACAACGTGGCCGAGGAGTTCGCGATGTCGTCCGTGGAGATCCAGTTCTGGCTGCGGAACACGTTCATCACCGAGCACGGCACCCGCAACACCGTCTACGAGGGGCTCGAACTGACGCAGGGCATGCCGAACGCGGTGGCCCGCGCGCTGGAGGACCGGCGCGTCCTGCGCGGCGAGCACCGGCTGGGCATCCGGTGGTACGAGCTGGCGCACGACCGGCTCATCAGTCCCGTCAGGCGTTCCGAGTCGCCCGCCGTCTACCTGCGCGAGGCCAGGGCGGCGCTGGCCAGGCGGGCATGGGACTCCGCGCAGCGGCTGGCCGACGAGGCGGTACGGGCCTCCGCGTACGGCGACGAGTGGGTGCGCGCCGAGGCGGCCGAGGTCTTCGCCGAGGTGGCCGCCGCCCAGGGTGACGTGGAGGCGGCGCTGCTCTACTGCACGCAGGCGGCCGACCTGTACGCCAAGTGGCGGCGCTTCGACGGGGTGGCCAGGGTGCTCACCATGGAGGGCCAGCTGTGGCTGTCGCAGGGCGACCACAGCATGGCGATCCGGCGCATCAGCGCCGCGCTCAGCTGGGCGCCGAACGACATGTCCGCCCAGCTCGCGCTGGCCGAGGCGCTGCGCAGGTCGGGCACGCCACGGGCGGCGGCCGCCGTGGTCAGAGGGGTGGCCGACAGGCTCCCGGCGCACCTGCTGAGACAGGCCAGGGAGCTGCTTCTGGAGACCGATTAGCGGGTCTATGCTTGGCCCGTCACGAGTCTCAACGTGGAGGCTGTTCCGTGGTGCCTGAGTGGCCATCGACCCTCGACGTCGATGCTTTGCTCGCCGGGGGCTGGCAGCCGACCCCGCTGAGACAGTTCGTTCTGAAGGTCCACAGCCGCTGTGATCTCGCCTGCTCGTACTGCTACGTGTACGAGATGGCCGACCAGAGCTGGCGGTCCCGTCCCAAGCGGATGTCCCGCGTCACGGCCGAGGCCGCCGCCGCCCGGATCGCCGAGCACGCGCGCACCCACGGCCTGCCCGGCGTCCAGGTCGTCCTGCACGGCGGTGAGCCGCTGCTGGCCGGGGCCGGCGAGCTGGGCGCGATCGTCGAACTGATCAGATCCGCCGTCGCCGTCCCCGTCGACGTCGTGGTGCAGACCAACGCGACCCTGCTCGACGATACGTTCCTGCGGCTGTTCGCCCGGCTCGGCGTCGGCGTGGGCGTCAGCCTCGACGGCGCGCGCCACGCGCACGACCGGGCCAGGCGCACCGCCGACGGGCGCGGCAGCTACGCGAAGGTCGCCGCGGCGCTCGAACGGCTCACCGCGCCCGCCTACCGGCACCTGTTCCGCGGCCTGCTCTGCACCGTCGACCTGCGCAACGACCCGCTGGAGACCTACGAGGCGCTGCTCGCCTTCTCCCCGCCGACCGTCGACTTCCTGCTCCCGCACGGCAACTGGGCGGCCCCGCCGCCGGGGCGTGAGGCGGGCGCGGAGGGCACGCCGTACGCCGACTGGCTGATCGCGATCTTCGACCGCTGGTACGCCACCGACCCGAGGCCCGCCGGAGTGCGGCTGTTCGACGAGATCATCCACCTGCTGCTGGGCGGCAGCTCCGCCAGCGAGCAGGTCGGCCTGTCGCCGGTCGCCATGGCGGTGATCGAGACCGACGGCGAGATCGAGCAGTCCGACATCCTGAAGTCGGCCTTCGACGGCGCCGGCCGCACCGGGCTGCACGTCACGCACGACAGCTTCGACGAGCTGCTGCATCTTCCGTCGACCGCCGCGCGGCAGATCGGCCCGCTCGCGCTGGCCCCGACGTGTACGGTATGCCCAGTCGGCATGATCTGTGGTGGGGGCCAGTACGCGCACCGGTACCGCCCCGCGACCGGGTTCCGCAACCCATCGGTCTACTGCCCTGACCTGCTGCGCCTGATCAGGCATATCGGCAGCGCCGTCCAGGCCGACCTGGCGGTCCGAGTGAAGGAGCCGGCCATGAACCTGACCGAGCACCGCGTCCCGGCGGACGTGTTCGCCGCGCTCGCCACGGGCGGCGGAGGGGCACAGGCGGTGGAGCGGCTGGTCGCCGCGGAGCGCAGCAAGCACCTGCTGCTCGTCAGGGGCGTGCTCGACGCCGCCCACCGGGCCGACCATCCGCGCTGGGCCGAGGTGCGCCGCGCCTACGACCTGCTGGCCACGATCGAGTCCCGGCACCCGGAGGCCGTCGACACCGTCGTCCGTCACCCGTCGGTCGGGGCCTGGGCCCGCCACGCGGTGCGCACGCTGGAGGCTCCGGAGCAGCTCGCCGCGCTGGCCGCGGCGGCGGCCATCCGCGCGGGTTTCACCTGCGAGGTGGACGTGCCGGTCGCCGACGGCGTGATCACGCTGCCCTCGCTGGGGCAGATCACGCTGCCCGCCACGGTCTCGACGGCCACCGTCCACTGCTCGGGCGACGCGGTCGAGGTCAGCGCGAACGGGATCTTCCTACAGGTCAGCGACGTCCTGGCGAGCGAGCTGCCGGGGTGGCAGGGGCTGCGGTCGCTGACGGCCGAGGCGGGCGGGCTGCGCTTCGGGGTGCTCATCGACGACCTCGACCCGCACCGCATGCCCGGCTCGGCCAACCTGCGCGGCCGGCTCACCCGCGAGGAGGCCGCCGTCTGGCAGGGCCTCCTCGACGAGGCGTGGGGCATGCTGGTCGCCAACCACGGCACGGTCGCGCAGGAGGTGGCCGCCGCCATCAGGGTGCTCACCCCGCTGGCCGCGCCGCCGCAGGGGCTGTCGAGCGCCACCTCGCGCGAGACGTTCGGCTGCATCGCGCTGTCCACGCCGCCCGACGCGCACGAGATGGCGGTCACGCTCACGCACGAGACCCAGCACGCCAAGCTGTCCGCGCTGCTCGACATCGTCCCGCTGACCAGGCCCGACGACGGCTCCCGCTACTACGCGCCGTGGCGCGACGACCCGCGTCCGGTGCCCGGCCTGCTCCAGGGCGCCTACGCCTATCTCGGCGTCACCGACTTCTGGCGCCGGCAGCGGCACCACGAGGACGGCGCCGCGCTGATCAGGGCGTCCAGCGAGTTCGCCCGCTGGCGGGAGGCCGCCCGCATGGTCAGCGGCACCATCCTGGGCAGCGGCGGCCTGACGGAGCCGGGGGAGGTGTTCGTCGGGCGGATGATCGAGCAGCTCGACGCCTGGGCGGGCGAGCCGGTCCCCGACGAGGCGACGGCCATGGCCAGGCAGGCGGCGGAGCGTCACCACGCGCTCTGGCAGGCGCGCAACAACAGGAGCGCGGCCGACCTGTCCTGACCGGGACGCCGACGGTACGGAGCGTGACGCCGTTCCCGAGCCCGCCGAATGCGCCGAGATATCCGCGAATAAGCAGCCGGGAGCGGACGAATTCGCGGACTGACAGCGGGCTCGGGAAGGCCGGTCAAGGCGTGTGTGAACCCCGTGCCCGCCCTGTTCCGGAAATTAGTTTTCGCCGGCAGGGTGCGACTCGAAATTGCCTGCCTCCGTGAAACATCACGAGGCCGCGCCGCAGGCGGGGCAGGTGGCCGAGCGGGCGACCGGCTGCTCGGACGTCTCCATCCCGAGCAGGTCGAAGTAGCTCATCCGGTTGAGCAGCGCGGGCGGCACCACTCCGGTGAGAAAGCGGATCGCCTCGGCCGCCAGCAGCCCGGCCACGATCGCGCAGAGCGGCCCGAAGGCCGGGACACGCCGGTCCCTGTTCTCCACGGCGGGCAGTTCGTGACCGCCGTTGCCGGCGCGGAGCTGCTCGTCCAGGCAGGCCAGGCAGGCGGACTCGCCCGGCACGACCAGCGGCCCCGCGATGCCGAGGTGCTGGGTGAAGCCGCCGGGCAGGAACGCCACCCCGGCCGCCAGGCAGCCCGCGTTCACCCACCGGCGGATGTCCGGCTGCGGGCTGTCGGCGGTGGCGACGACCAGGTCCGCGCCCGCCACCACCTCGGTGACGTCGCGGGCGCCCGCCAGCGTCCGGTCGCGCGCCTCCACCCGCAGGGACGGGCAGCGCTCGGCCAGCCGGCGGGCGGCCGTGTCCACCTTGGGCATGCCGACGTCCGCCGTGCTGTAGAGGTACTGGCGGTGCAGGTTGGAGGCTTCCACGTGGTCGCGGTCGACGAGCCTGAGCGTGCCCACGCCCGCGGTGGCGAGCTGCGTGGCCACCGAGCTGCCGATCCCGCCGACGCCGAGGATCACCACCGTGCGCTCCGACAGGCTCGCGGTCATCTCGGCCGCGCGGGCGGCCGGCTGGAACATCGAGAAGAACAGGGCCTGCCTGGAGGACCGCTCGTCCCTGGTGAGGGCCTCGACGTCGTGCTCCTCGACCAGGACGCGCGCTTCGAGCAGGGCGGTGATGGCCTGGTCGACCTCTTCGGCGGGGGCGGGGGTGCGCTCGGCCAGCTCGTCGCGGTCGACGGGGGAGGAGGCGCACAGGCGGAGCAACGCGCGCAGTGCCGGGGACGCCGCCCGCAGGACCTTTCCGGTTCGCGGCAGGTCGCCGAGTCGAACCGTCTCTTCGCGGTCGTCGACGAACAAGGGGAAAGCCGGATTAACCAGAACGCGTGACAATAGTGCGCTCCACGTCGAGGGGAAGTCGCGGGATCGGCGGTTCGGCCGCCAATCCCGCGCCGGTTGTCAGCTGTTGCTGTTACCGCAGGAGGTCGGTTCCACTTCCTCGACCTGAGTGATCGTGAACTCCATCTGTCCTCCCCTTGTGGTATGGCCGGGCGAAGCAGCGGCATTTTGTGGTCGGGGGTGCTGAATACCGCTCAAGGTAAGAAACTAGAGTGGAGTAAAGTTGGTGTCCAGCCCTAGATCATGTTTTAGTCAATTTTAGGGCCGAGCCGGGCCAGCCGGTTCCGCACGCCGTTGAAGTGCGCGTAAACGGCTTTTACCGCGGCCGTCCGGTCACCCGCTGTGACGGCGTCGAGGATGTCGCGGTGTCGTCTGGCCACGTCGGCGGGCGACTCGTCGGGAGCGCCGAGGTGATCACGCAACTGGTCGAAGACGTCCCAGAAGGCGCCGAGGAGCTGGCTGACCAGAGGGTTGCCGACGGGGCGGTAGAGCAGGTCGTGGAAGAGCCGGTCGATCTCGGGGGAGACCTGGCCGAGCAGCGCCTCGGCCTCCATGCGGGCGATCACCTCGGCCGCCGGTGACAGGTCCGCCTCGTCGCCGAGGTCGATGAGGCGCTGGACGAGGCTGCTCTCCAGGAGCTCGCGGATCTCGGTGAGGTGCGCGAGGTTGTTCATGCCGCCCTGCAGGGTGATGCGGCTGTGGAAGGCCAGCTCGTCCACCAGTCCTGCGAGCGACATCCGTCCGACGAACATGCCGAAACCGTGGCGGATGTCGACGATGCCGACGGCCTGGAGCGCCTTCAGCGCCTCTCTCACCGAGTTGCGGCTGATGCCCAGCTCTTCCATCAGCTCCGACTCGGTGGGCAGCGGGTCGCCTGCCACCAACCCGCGCCGGAGGATGAGCTCCTTGACGCCCTCTTGGGCCTCGACGGCTCGGCTGGGCCGAGGGCGCGGGGCAGTGCTCATGAATGATCCCTCTCTGGTAAGCACTTGTGTAACATTCCGGAAATCTCCTGTTGACCACAAGCGCCTACGGCCTCTAGCGTCCACGTTACGCAAAAGATAGGACATGGGATGTCCCACGTTCTACCCCCTGGGAGGCATCCGTGAGCCTTGAGTTCAGCCGCCGCGACTTCCTGCGCTACAGCGGAGCGACGGGTGCGGCCGCGATGATCGCGGCCACTCTGTCCGCCTGCTCGGGAGGGCCGGCCTCGACCGGCTCGGTCGGGGCAGGATCGAACAAGGACCTCATCACCGCCGTCATCGGCTACGGCAACGACCAGAGCTGGGACCCGACGCAGACCGCCTCGGCCTTCGCGATGGCCGGCATCCAGCACATCTACGAGGGGCTGCTCGACACCGACCCCATCACCCGCGAGCCCTACCCCGCGCTGGCCACCGCGCTGCCCGCCGACCTGAACGCCACCTCGTGGAAGTTCACCCTGCGCGAGGGCGCCAAGTGGCACGACGGCCAGCCGGTCACCGCCGACGACGTCGTCTTCACCTTCGAGCGCATCCTCGACACCCAGGCCAACGTGCTCACCGGCAACTTCTTCAAGTCGTGGCTGCAGGAGGTCAAGAAGGTCGACGACCGCAACGTCGAGCTGGTCTTCAAGTTCCCCTTCCCGGACGCGGCCCCCAGGCTGACCATCGCCAAGATCATGCCCAAGCACGTGTTCAGCCAGCCGGGCGCCTGGGACCAGGCCAAGACCGGCAAGGCCGTCGGCTCGGGCCCCTACAAGCAGACCGCGCACAACCCCAAGTCGAACACCACCTTCGAGGCGTTCGACGGCTACAACGGCCCGCGCAAGCCCGTCGTCAAGAAGATGAACTGGCTGACCATCGTGGACGCCGCGGCCCGCGTCGCCAAGATCTCCGGCGGCTCCGCCGAGGCGCAGATCGCCGACAACATCCCGTACGCCAACGTGGAGCAGCTCAAGCAGCAGGGGTTGAGCGTCGAAGGCGGCAAGGGCATGAACCACATGTTCCTGATGTTCAACACCAGCGCCAAGCCGTTCGACGACATCCGCGTCAGGCAGGCCCTGCACTACGCGATCGACACCAAGAAGATGATCGAGGTGGCGCTCAAGGGCCACGGCACCGCCTCCAGCTCCTTCCTCAACGAGGGGCACCCCGACCACAAGCCCGCCTCGGTCGTCTACGACTACGACCCGGAGAAGGCCAAGGCGCTGCTCAAAGAGGCGGGCGTCACCAACCTGACGATCAACCTGATGGCCGTCAACGTCAGCTGGGTCGCCGACTGCCTGCCGACCATCGCCGCCTCCTGGGAGGCCATCGGCGTGAAGACCACGCTGGAGCCGCAGGACACGGCCGCGCTGTTCGCCAAGATGGACCAGATGCAGGACTACCAGGCCGTAGTCGCCGCCTCCAACCCCAACCAGTTCGGCATGGACGCCGACCTGATCATGCGCTACAACTTCGTCCCCGGCGGCCTGTGGATGAAGTACAGCCACTGGGACGGCAGCAAGGACGCCAAACAGCTCTTCACCATGATGGACGAGGCCACCAAGGAATCGGACAAGTCCAAGAAGAGCGAGCTCGTCCACAAGTACATCGACCTCATCGCCGAGAAGGCGGTGATGTACCCGGTCGTCCACACCGAGCTGATGACCGCCTGGGATCCGAAGAAGCTGTCGGGCGTCCGCGCGCAGCCGTACCCGGGCATCAACCTGCTCCAGGCCCAGAGAACCCAGTAGGTCATGGTCCTGATCGCCAGAATGCTGCTCCGGCGGGTCCTTATCCTGGTCCCGCTGGTGCTCGGGGTCGTCGCGTTCGTGTTCATCGTGATGCGCTTCTCCAACAGCAAGCCGGAGTACGCCTACTTCCAGGGCGCCAACCCGACCCCCGAGCAGATCCACCAGTTCCAGGTGGAGAACGGCCTGCTGGACCCGCTGCCCCTGCGCTACGTCCGCTTCGTCGCGGACCTGGCGCGGGGCGACATGGGCACCAGCGTGCTCACCAAGAAGCCGGTGATCGAGTCGGTGACGACCGCGCTGCCGCTCACCCTCCAGCTCACCCTCCTCGGCCTGGTCGTGGCGGTGGTGCTGGCGCTGGTCTTCGGCGTCACCGCGGCGGTGTTCCGCGACCGCTGGCCCGACCAGGTGATCCGAGTGGTCTCCCTGGTCGGGGTGGCCGCACCGGCGTTCTGGCTGGCGCTGCTGATGATCCAGTGGCTGGCGGTGGGCCAGGGCCTGTTCCCGACCGGCGGCTACATCAACCCGGCCGACTCGACGTCCGGCTGGCTGCGCTCGATGACGCTGCCCGCCCTGTCGCTGTCGCTGCCGGTGGCGGCCCAGCTCACCCGCATCGTCCGCACCTCGATGGTGGAGGAGCTGGACCGCGACTACGTGCGCACCGCGATCGGCAGCGGCCTGCCACCCGTCGTGGTCGTCGGACGCAACGTGCTGCGCAACGCGCTGATCAACCCGCTGACCGTGCTCGGCCTGCGCGTCGGCTACCTGCTCGGCGGCGCGGTCGTCATCGAGCAGATCTACGGCCTGCCCGGCATGGGCCAGCTCATGATCAACGCCGTGCGTGACGGCGACCCCGCGGTGGTGCAGGGCGTGGTGCTGACGGTCGCGATCGGCTTCATCGTCGTCAACCTCGTAGTCGACGTCCTCTACCTGCTGGTCAACCCCCGGCTCAGGAGCGCCGCCTGATGAGACGCAGACTGACGGAACGCCTGTCCAGGCCGGGCATCGGCTTCAGGAGGCTGCGCCCGCTGTCGTGGCTGGCCGTGGGCATCCTCGCGGTGGTCGTGCTGGCGGCACTGTTCGCGCCGCTGATCGCGCCGCACTCGCCGTACTTCCAGGAGGTCACCGGCGGCGGCCCGTCCGCCTCGCACTGGATGGGCCTCGACAGCGCCAACCGCGACATCCTGTCCAGGCTGCTGTACGGCGCCCGCTGGTCGCTGCTCATCGGCCTCGGCGCGACCGGGCTGGCCCTCGTCGCGGGCGCGGTCGTCGGCGCGGTCGCCGCCACCTCCCGCAGACCCGTCGACGAGGTCATCATGCGGGTCCTCGACGTGTTCATGGCCTTCCCCGGCATCGCGCTGGCCGCGGTGCTGGTGGCGGTGTTCGGCGGCAGCATCCCGGTGCTCGTGATGGCGATGGCCTTCCTCAACATGCCGCCCGTGGCCAGGGTCGTCCGCGCCAACGTGCTCGCCCAGTACGGCGAGGACTACGTCGCGGCCGAACGGATCATCGGCGCCCGCACCCCGTACATCCTGCTCAGGCACGTGGCCGCCAACTGCGCCGCGCCCGTGCTGGTGTTCTGCACCGTCATGGTGGCGGACGTGATCGTCTTCGAGGCGTCGCTGTCGTTCATCGGCGCCGGGGTGCGCCCGCCGAACCCGTCGTGGGGCAGCGTCATCGCCGACGGCAGGAACATGGTGCTGGTGGGCGGCTGGTGGGCCACCGTCTTCCCCGGCCTGCTCATCCTGATCACCGTGCTCGCGCTGAACATCCTGTCGGAGGGCATCTCCGACGCCTGGGCCGCCCCTGCCGCCCGCCGGGCGCCCGCCGCGAAGAAGGACGACGCCTTCGAGCAGGCCCGGCCGGGCTCCGGCGAGGTCGTCGAGCTGCCAGGGCTGGCCGAGGCCGCCAGCAGGCTGGCGGAACGGGCCCGCCCGCTGCCCTCGGGCCCGCCGATCCTCGCGGTCGAAAGGCTGCGGATCGGCTTCGCCGAGGGCGTGGACATCGTCGACGGCATCGCCTTCGAGGTACGTCCGGGCGAGGTGCTCGGGCTCGTGGGCGAGTCCGGCTGCGGCAAGTCGCTGACCGCGCTGACCGTCATGGGCCTGCAGCCCCGCGGCGCCCGCGTCAGCGGCCACATCCGCTTCGACCAGAAGGAACTGCTCTCCCTGCCGCGCCGGGCCCGCCGCCGCCTGCTCGGCCACGAGATGGCGATGATCTACCAGGACGCGCTGTCGTCCCTGAACCCCGCCATGACCATCAAGGCCCAGCTCAAGCAGGTCACCCGGCGCGGCGGTCGGCGCTCGCCCGAGGAACTGCTCGAACTGGTGGGGCTCGACGCCAAGCGCACCCTGTCGTCCTACCCGCACGAGCTGTCCGGCGGCCAGCGGCAACGGGTGCTCATCGCGATGGCGCTGTCGCGCGACCCCAAGCTGATCGTCGCCGACGAGCCCACCACCGCGCTGGACGTGACCGTCCAGGCCCAGGTCATCGAGCTGCTGCTGCGGCTGCGCGAGGAGCTGGGCTTCGCGCTCATCCTCGTCTCGCACGACCTCGCGCTGGTCGCGGACGTCACCGACCGGGTCGTGGTCATGTACGGCGGGCAGATCGTCGAGGCCGGGGTCACCGCCACCCTGGTCGGGGCCCCGGCCCACCACTACGCCCGCGGGCTGCTCGGCTCAGTGCTGTCGCTGGAGTCGGGGGCCGAGCGGCTCACCCAGATCCGCGGCGTGGTGCCGTCGCCCGCCGACTTCCCCGCCGGGTGCCGGTTCGCCGACCGCTGCCCGATGGCCACCGACCTCTGCCGGACCGACCCCCCGCCGCTGGAAGGCGACACGCACCGGCACGCCGTCGCCTGCCATCACCCGGCGGTCGCCCTCGTGGGAAGTGATCAACGTGCTTGAGCTGAAAGACGTGCACGTCGTGCACAAGGCGCGCTCGGGCGGGCTGTTCTCGCGCGACCGCGTCCACGCCCTGACCGCCGCCGACCTGACCGTCAGCCCCGGCGAGACGGTCGGGGTCGTGGGTGAGTCGGGGTGCGGCAAGTCCACGCTGGCCAAGGTGCTGGTCGGGCTGCAGCGGCCCACCTCGGGGACGGTGCTGTTCCAGGGCAAGGACCTGTGGGCGCTGTCGGAGCGGGAACGGCGCGAGCTGATCGGCTCCAGCGTCGGGCTGGTGTTCCAGGACCCGTCCACCGCGTTGAACCGGCGGCTGCCGATCAGGCAGGTGCTGCGCGACCCGCTCACCGTCCACAGGCGGGGCACCGCCGAGCAGCGTGACGCCCGCGTGCGCGAGCTGCTCGACCTCGTCGGCCTGCCCGCCAGCGTCGCCGACCTGCTGCCGAGCCAGCTCTCCGGCGGCCAGCGCCAGCGCGTCGCCGTGGCCAGGGCGCTCGCGCTCGAACCCGCGCTGCTCATCGCCGACGAGCCGACCAGCGCCCTGGACGTGTCGGTGCGGGCGCAGATCCTCAACCTGCTGTTGGATCTGAAGGAGCGGCTCGGACTGGCGCTGGTGTTCGTCTCCCACGACATCCAGACCGTGCGCCGGATGAGCGATCGGGTGGTGACCATGTACCTGGGCAGGATCGTCGAGCAGACGCCCGCGTACGCCGTCCCGCACCAGGCCCGTCACCCGTACACGCGGGCGCTGTTCTCCGCCACTCCCGGTCTGCTCTCGCCGATCAACCCGATCCCGCTCGTGGGCTCCGTGCCCTCGGCGACCAGGCCGCCGAGCGGCTGCCCGTTCCGCACCCGCTGCTGGCGCGCGGACGACGAGTGCGCGGCCGCCTGGCCTGCCGCCCAGACCACCGACGACCACCTCTTCCACTGCTACCACCCGGTGGCGGCGGGAGCGACCGACCTCGAACTGATCCAGGAGCGCGCTTGACATCCTCCCCCTCGTGAACGAGGGGGAGTCCCCACAGTCACCCGTGAGGGTTCCTGCTTCACCGCCGATTGCCCCGTCGAGGAGGTGCTCTCCTGCTGAGGTCTTACATCAGCTCCACAGGCGTTTCGCCTCTCCGCCAGCCCGGCGGCGAGTATGTTCTTTGCGGCGTTGACGTCTCGGTCGTGGGATGCGCCGCAGGCGCACTGCCAGGTCCGGACGTTCAGCGGCATGGACGGTTGGATGGTGCCGCATGCCGAGCACCGTTTGGAGGAGGGGAACCAGCGGTCGACGACCACGAGTTCTCGCCCGTACCAGGCGGCCTTGTACTCCAGCATCGAGCGCAGTTCCCGCCAGGAGGCGTCGCAGATGGCCCGGGCCAGGCGGTGGTTCTTGAGCAGGTTGCGGACGGTCAGGTTTTCCACGGCGATCACTTGGGTTTCGCGAACAAGCCGTGTGCTGACCTTGTGCAGATGATCACGCCTGCGGTCGACGATCCGGGCGTAGACCTTGGCGACGCGGAGTCTGGCCTTGGCCCGGTTCGCCGATCCCTTCTCCTTGCGGGCCAGCGCCCGCTGGGCTTTGGCCAGTTTGCGCCGGTCGGTCCGCTCGTGCCGGGGGTTGGCGATCTTCTCGCCGGTGGAGAGTGTCGCCAGGGCGGTGATGCCCGCGTCCACGCCCACGGCGTTCTCGGCCGGGTCGTGTGGGTGGATCGTGTCCTCGCACAGCAGGGACACCCACCAGCGTCCGGCCGCATCCCTGGAGACGGTCACGGTGGACGGCTGTGCCCCCTTTGGGAGAGAACGCGACCACACGACGGCCAGCGGCGTGTCCATCTTCGCCAGGGTGAGCCGGCCTTTCCGGTAGGTGAAGGCCGAGCGGGTGTATTCGGCCGACAGGCGCGACTTCTTGCGGGACTTGAAGGTCGGGTACTTGGCTCGTTTGGCGAAGAAGTTGGCGAAGGCCGCCTGCAGGTGGCGCAGCGCCTGCTGCAGTGGCACCGACGACACCTGCGTCAGAAAGCCCAGTTCCTCGGTGCGCTTCCATTGCGTGAGTGTTGCCGAGGACTCCACGTAGGAGACCTTGCGGCCTTCCGCGTAGGCGCGGGTGCGTTCCTCCAGCGCCCTGTTGTAGACCAGGCGGACGCAGCCGAACGTGCGGGCAAGCTCCTCAGCCTGCTCGGGGGTCGGATAGAAGCGGTACTTGAACGCCCGCTTGACCAACTGCGCCACGCGCACAAGTTACTACGGTCAGTAAAGCTTCGTGCACAAGTTCGAACCAAAGTATGCGGCACCGTGCCGCGATTCCGCCCCTGCCTGAAAGCGGCGGTCTCCACGCTCAAGGAGTTTCGATGATGTTGACCGGTGTGATCCCCCCGGTGTGCACCCCGATGACCCCCGACTACCAGGTGGACACCGCGTCGCTCACCCGGCTGGTCGACCACCTGCTGGAAGGCGGCGTGGACGCGCTGTTCGTGCTCGGCTCGTCGTCGGAGGTGGCCTACCTGGCCGACCCCCAGCGCCGGATCGTGCTCGACACTGTGGTGGGACATGTGGCCGGGCAGGTGCCGGTGCTCGCCGGGGTGATCGACATGACGACGCCCCGGGTGCTGGAACACGCCCGGGTGGCGGAGGCGGCGGGCGTGTCGGCCCTGGTGGCGACGGCGCCGTTCTACACCCGCACCCACCCCACCGAGATCAGCACCCATTTCCGGACCCTTGCCGCCGAGAGCGGACTGCCGGTCTACGCCTATGACCTGCCGGTGTCCGTCCACACCAAGTTGAGCGCCGACCTGCTGCTCGAACTGGCCGCCGACGGGGTGCTGGCAGGCGTGAAGGACTCCAGCGGCGACGACGGCGGCCTGCGCCAGGTCATCCTCGGCCGCCAGGCGCCGTTCAGCGTGCTCACCGGCTCGGAGGTGACCGTCGACTGCGCGCTGTGGATGGGCGCCGACGGCGTGGTGCCCGGACTGGGCAACGTGGACCCCCACGGGTACGTCAACCTGGTGAAATCGGCACGGCAGGGCGACTGGGAGGCCGCCAGGGCGGAACAGGAGCGCCTGGTCAGGCTCTTCGAGATCGTCCGGGTGGGGGGCGGTCGCATGGGCGGCAGCTCCTCCGGGCTCGGCGCCTTCAAGGCGGCGCTCCACCTGCGCGGCGTCATCGCCCACCCGACCACGGCCCTGCCGCAGGTGCCGCTGAACGGCGACGAGATCGCCGCCATCGGCAAGCACCTGGCCACCGCCGGCCTGCTGTAACGCGAGCCTTCGGGCGGGTCCGCCGGCCTGCTGTAATGCGAGCCTTCGGGCGGGTCCGCCGGCCTGCTGTAATGCGAGCCTTCGGGCGGGTCCGACGGTCACCCTCGCCATCGCCTGGCCCGCCCCCGCCATCGGAAGGCCCACCCCTCCGTTGGGCAGCCCGCCCCCGCCACCGCCAGGCGCTCCCTCCACTGTTCGTGGTGATCCGCCGGAGCTGGTGAAGATAGAGGCTATTTCGTCATAACTCTTTGGGCGTTCCAGGCGTCCATATATGTATGAGAACGATGCGGATTGCCGCCCTGATGGCGGGCGGCCTGCTGCTGGCGGGCGGCGCCGCGCCCGCGCTGGCGCAGCAGACCCCGGAACGCTGCACGGCGAGTCGGCTCCAGGTACGACTGGACAGGGTGGACCCGGGGGCGGGCAACAGATACGCGCCGCTCGTGTTCACCAACCGGTCCGGCGCGAGTTGCACGCTGTACGGTCACCCCGGCCTGGTCATGATCGACGGCAAGGGGGACGCGTTGCGTACCCGCGTCCGCAGGGGGACCGAGGCGGAGCGGGAGCTGACGCTGAAGCCGGGGGCGAGCGCCCGCGCCACCCTGCACTGGACCGTCGTCGAGACCGGCGCCGAGAAGACCTGCCCGACCGCGACGCGCCTCCTGGTCATCCCCCCGGACGAGCGGTCGTACCTGACGATCGGCTTCCCCGCCGGCCGAGTCTGCGACGACGGCCGTCTCGACGTGACCCCGCTCTCCTAGAGAGTTCTCGGATCCTAAGGTGCGGTCAGGGTGAGAACGGCAGAGCCGATGACGGCCGGGCCTCGAACAACCGAGGTTGATCGCGGCATTCCACGCTGAACTCCTGGGGCTGCGAGGTCAGCGGCTGACGCCGTCCGCTGGGCGTTGGAGGAGGCGGAGGTCGGAGCGGCGGGGGAGGCTTTCCCAGTCGCCCTGCGAGGTGACCGCGAACGCGCCCGCCGCGCAGGCCGTGTCCAGGCGCTGCGCAGGGTCGGCTCCGGCGAGCCAGTCGGCGAGCCAGCCGGCCGCGAAGGCGTCCCCGGCACCCACCGGGTCGACCTCCGTCACCCGGTACGGGCGCGCGCGGCGGGCCTGGCCGTCCGACAGTTCCAGGGCGCCCTCGGCGCCGAACTTGACCAGGACGTGGCGCGGCCCGTGCGCGGCGAGGGCCTTGGCCAGGTCGTCGGCGGTGCCCGCCGCGTCGGTGATCAGGCGGCCCTCCTGTTCGGTCGCGAACAGCACGTCCACCTCGCCGATGGTGTCGCGCAGCCACGCGCCCGCCTCTTGCGGCGTCCACAGGGCCTTGCGGTAGTTGACGTCGAGCGACACGAGCACCCCGGCCGCCCGCGCCTCGGCGATCGCGTATCGGACGGCTTCGCGGGCGGAGCCGGACAGGGCGGGCGTGATCGCGGACACGTGCAGCACCCGGGCGCCCCTGATCAGGTCGGCGTCGAGGTCGTCGGGCGAGAGCCGGGAGCCGGCGCTGCCCTTGCGGTAGTAGCGGACGTCCACGAGGTCGGCCGTGCGCCTGCCCTTGATCATCAGACCGGTCGGCGCGTCGGGGTCGGGGATGGCGCGCACGTCCACGCCTTCGCCCAGGAGCGCCGAGCGGATCAGGTCGCCGAACTCGTCGGCCCCCACCCGGCCGATCCAGGCGCAGCTGCCGCCGAGCCGGGCGACGCCGATGGCGACGTTGGACTCGGCGCCGCCGAGGCCCAGGTCGAAGTCGCGGGCGAAACGCAGCGGCCCGGTACGGCGGGCGGCGAACAGCGCCATGGTCTCACCGAAGGTCACCAACTCGGTCATCGGCTCGGGCTTCCCAGCTTTCTGGAGATGCGGGCCGCCGCGCCGGCCACGAGCGGCCCCAGCTCCCGCACCCGCGCGGCCGGAACCCGCGAGGTGAGGCCGGAGACCGAGATGGCGGCGACGACGGCGTCGTTGTGGTTGAAGATCGGCGCGCCGACGCAGCGCACCTCGGGTTCGTTCTCGCGGTCGTCGACCGCGTAGCCGCGCCGCCGGATGGCCGCCAGCTCGGCTCTGAACCGTCGCGGGTCGGTGATGGTGTGCCGGGTCAGCTCGGGCTCGTCGACGGCCTCGTCCGGCTGCCAGGCCAGGATCGCCTTGCCGACCGCGGTGCAGTGGACGGGGCCGCGGCTGCCGATGCGCGAGGCCATGCGGACGTTCGTCTCGTTCTCCACCTTGTCGATGTAGACGACGTGCGGTGGGTCGTAGACGACCAGGTGGACGGTCTCGCGCACCTCGCTCATCAGCCGGTGCGACTCCTCGGCGGCGACCGACCGCAGGTCGAGCGTGGCGAGGTAGGCCTGGCCGAGTTGGAGCGTGCCGTGGCCGAGCCGGTAGGCCCCGCTCTTCCTGTCGCGTTCCAGCAGCCTGGCTTCGATGAGCGGGACGGTCAGCCTGAGCACGGTGCTCTTGGACACCCCCACCGCCTCGGCGAGCTGGGTGAGCGTCAGCCCGCCCTCGTGTTCGGCGTGATCGCGGACGTGTTCGAGCACGGTCAGGGCCCGGCGGAGCGAGGCGGACTGGTTGCGTTCGGACACGAGGGAAAAATACGGCCCGCGACGCGTGATGTCACATTCTGCAGCACATCATTGTGCACTGCACAACAGCCTCAGACCTTGGACGGGTGGTCGAACACCGCTATCTCGTGCTTGTCGCGCGGCGCGAGGAACTCCAGCAGCCTCGTCCCTTCCTCGGCCACCGCGTCCAGGTCGGCGATCGGCTCCCACTGGTGGATGTTGAGGGTCGAGGTGCCCTTGGCGCGGGTCACGGTCCAGTCGCCCGCGGTGAAGCCGTCGACCAGGATGATCCGGGGCATCACGTTGGTGCCCATGAACCCCCGCAGCGCGGTGGCGCCGGTCTCGCTGATCACTCTCGACCGGTCGGCGTAGGACAGGAACAGGTTGTCGAAGTCATACATCAATCGGACGGGCGCCGAAATCTCGGTGGAAGGGCGGGAAGCGTCGGGCAAGTCGTAGTGAATCCGGCCGTCCTCGTCGCGGAAGCGGACCAGATCAAGGCCCTCCACCACCTCGGCCAGCCGCGTCAGCCCCGACCAGGTCTGCACGTCCCGCACCGTGGCCGGGCCGAAGGCGGCCAGGTAGCGCAGCACCAGTTCGGCCGCCGTCATCGGCGGCGCCTCGACGCCCAGCCACGACTCCGCGCTGGTGTGCGCCACGGGCCCGCTGCGCCCCCACAGGCCGCGGGGCGGCACCTGCACGAGCGACACCAGCCAGCGCACGCCCTGCCCCAGCGCGTGCGGATCGTGGGACGGCCACCGCTCGCCCAGCGTCCGCCCCAGCTCCGCGAACGTCATCGGACGCTCTTCCAGCAGCGACCGCCCGAGCGCGGCCAGCTCGTCCAGGTCGACGCCCTCCAGTTGCCTGCCGAAGGCGCCCCTCGTGCTCCGCTCGGTGACCACCTGCAGCAGCGGGCGCATCGCCAGGCAGTCACGCCCGCTCACCAGGTGGATCGTGGACCGCTGCAACGCCACGCGGACGACCTGCCGGTTCTCGAGCAGCTCCGAGGCGTCGGCGGCCTTGAAGCCCTCGATGCGGTTCCACAGCCCGGTGTACCAGGTGTGCGGGGTCTGCGCCTGCAACCCGGCCAGACGCTCGACGACGTCCAGGACGGGCAGATCGGCACGGCGGAGCAGGAACTGCCGGTCGAGGGTGGCCCGGTTGAGGGCCCGGCGGGTGATGAGGGGGTCCATGGGTCAAAGGTAGGGGGTATTGCGGCCACCTTTTGGCCGCGATCGAAGGGCGCCGTCAGAAGGGCGCCGTCAGAAGGGCGCCGTCAGCACGCCTTGAGGTAGCCGGTTTCGGGGATGAGGCGGTCCCATTCGTCCTGGCTCAGGGGGCCGCCCGCGCGGGCGCACACCTCCGCCGCCGCCAGGGACGGGTCCACCGGGCTCTCCCGCAGGGTGCCGTCGCGTTCGACGCCGCGCAGCCGGGTGCCGTCCTCGCTGAAGGCCAGCCCGGCGGTGTGCGGGCCGACCGGCACCTGGCCGACCTCGCGGAGCGTGGCGGTGTCCCAGAGCGCGATCCGCTCGCCGTCGACCGCCAGCGTGCGGCCGTCGGGGGAGAAACGCAGCTCGCGCACCGGCTCGGAGCCCGCCGTGAACGAGCCGCGCCGGGTCCGCTCGGCGACGCTCCAGAGCTGGACGCCGCCGTCGGCCAGCCCGGACGCGAGCGTGCGGCCGTCGGGCGTGAAGGCGAGCGCGGTCGGCCAGGGGGCGTTCAGCGGGGTGGACGAGCCGGTGGCCAGGTCGAGGAGCTTGGCCCCGACTGCGAGGGTCCGGCCGTCGGGGCTGAACGCCATGGCCAGGTCGCCCACCCCTTCGTAGGACCTGATGCGGCTGGCGCGGGCGACGTCCCACGTCTCCAGCGTCCTGCCCCGCGCGGTCGCCAGCGTGCCGCCGTCGGGGGAGAGGGCGACGGCCGGGACGTCCCCGCCCGCGTCGAGGACGGCCAGCCGCCTGCCGGTGGCGACGTCCCAGATGGTCACCGGATCGCCCGCGACCGCGACGAGCGTGCCCGCCCGGTTCATGGCCAGGTCGCCCGTCGCGGCGATCCGGCCGAGCGGGCGGCGGCGCACCGCGTCGGTGAGTCTGATCGCGCCGCCGACCTCGTCCGCGACCACCCGCCCGTCGGTGGAGAGCGCGGCGGCCCTGGTGTCCTCCTCCTGCCCGGTGGACAGGGCGGTGGACAGGTTCGAGACGTCGAGCGAGACGACGGAGCCGTGGCCGCTCAGGTAGTGGAACGCCCGGCCGTCGGAGGAGAACGCGTAGCCGTGTGCGGGATCGCGGAGCGGGAAGGTGCCGAGCAGCCGCTGATCGGCGACCCGCCACACGCCGACGGCGTCCGCCGCGGGTACGGCCAGGAGGCGGCCGTCGGGGCTGAAGGCGGGCGTGTCGGCCGGCCCCTTCGTGTCGATCCGCTCGACGCCCCCATCGGTGGCCCCCTCGGTGACCAGCGTGGTGCCGTCGCGGCCCGCGATCGCCAGGACGCCGCCGTCGGAGGTGAAGGCCAGGGCCGGGGCGGCGGCGTCCTCGCCGGAAGGCGGCGCGACACGTACGGTGCGGACCCTGGCGCGGGCGCGGACGTCCCACACCTCGACGCGGCCGGTCAGGTCCGAGGTCGCGGCCCTGCGACCGTCGCGGGACAGGGCGGTCCTGCTGTCGGTCACCTGGAACACCTGCCTGCCCGCCGCGTACAGGGTGGTCCTGTTGCCGCTGGTGAGAAGGAAGGCGGCCGCGGTGGCGGGTTGGGACGTCGCGACCGTCACCTGCCTGCCGTCCCGGGTCTCGGCGTGCTTGGCGTCGTCGCTGAGGACCGTGGTGCCCTGCGGGAGGGGGCGGGCGGAGGTCTGGCGTCCGGTTCTGACGTCCCAGGTGGTGATCGTGCCGTCCACCCACCTGGTCAGGGTGTCGTCGGTGAGGCGGTAGTCGGCCTGCGGGGTCGCGGCGGAGTCGGTGAACACGCCCAGTTCCGGCTGGACCAGCGACGCCTGCAGCGCCGCCCTGGCCTCGAACACCGGTGAGAGCTTCCAGGCCGCCACGCTGAGGCGCATCGCGGCCTGCGGGTCCGTCGTCCGCAGGGCCTCCGCGCGGGCCGCCACCAGGCGGGCGTTGGCCTGGGTGAGCTGGTCGCCCAGGTCTCCGTGCCCCCGGACGGCGATCACCGACATCGTGACCGCCACCGCCACCAGCGCCGCGATCAGGGCCACGACCGGGGGGCGGGCCGGCCGGCGGGCGACCAGGGCGGCGCTGGTGTCGAGGAAGTCGCGCTCCAGCGGGTCGAGCCGCACATGGCGGCGCCGGGTCGCCGCCCAGCCGACCGCCGTCTCCAGCGTGTGCCCCCGGTACAGGAGCGCCCTCTCCCGGCGGCGGGCCGTCCAGCGGCGCCCGAGCATGCGCGGCGTCCAGCGCCGTGCGGGGTCGCCCGGCACTCCGGGGCGTGCGGGGTCGTGCGGTGCCGGGCCCGTACGGTCGGCGCGGTGGGCGGCCCAGCGGTGGGCGGCCTCGCGCAGCTCGCGGTACACGGCCAGGCCCTCGCGCTCGTCGGCGACCCAGCCGCGCAGCCGGGGCCAGGCGCGGAAGAGCGCGGCGCTGGCAGGGGCGATGCCGTCGTCGCTGACCGCCACCAGCTTGCCGATCTCCGTCTGCGTGGGCGGGACCCGTACGCTCCGCCGTACCAGCAGGCCGGCCTCGGTGAGGCGGGCGAGCACGCCGTGCTCGTCGTCGCGCGGGGTCTCGCCGCCGTACATGCGCAGCAGCAGGCCGGGCAGCTCTTCCTGCTGGCGTGGCGTGAGCGTCGCGTAGGCCGCCTCCGCCACCTCCCCGAGCGGGGGCGGACAGCAGAGCCCGTCGATCGGTGTGATGGGGCCTGAGGAGGTCTGTTGCGACAGGGCGTCGCTCGTGGGACGGTCCGCCGGGGTCTTGGCCAGGGCCTGGGCCACCAGGGGGCGCAGTGCGGGCGGCAGCGCGTCCAGGTCCGGGTCGGCGGTCAGGAGGCGGTGCATGAGGCCGCCCAGGCTCTCGCCGGTGAACGGGTCGAGGCCGGTCGCCGCGTACAGGACGATCGCGCCCCAGGCGAACACGTCGGCCGCGGGGCCCGGCGGCTGGCCCGTGAACACCTCGGGAGCGACGTAGGTGCGCGTGCCGTCGACGCTGCCCGTGACACCGCAGTCGACCACCTTGGCGCCGTCGGCCGCCAGCAGGACGTTCTCCGGCTTCAGGTCGCGGTGCGACAGGCCCGCCTCGTGCAGCGTGGCGAGCGCCGACGCCAGCGCGCCCGCCAGCGCGGCCAGCTCGTCCCCCGTGTACGGGCCGCGCCGGGCCACCGCGTGCCGCAGGTCTTGCCCCTCGACGAACTCGCTCACGACGTACGGCACGCCCTCGTCGCGCCCGGACGCCACCACCCGCGCCAGATGCGGGGACGTCACCCGCCCGGCCGCCTCGGTGAGCGTGATCTCGCCGCGCGGCACCTTGACCGCGTACCGGTCGCCGTCGTCGTCGTAGGCCTCGTAGACCACGCTCCGGCCGCCCGCGCCGAGCCGACCGGCCAGCCAGTAGCCGCCAAGCCGCTCCGGATCTCCGGGCACCAGACGCGTCGTCACTGATGCTTAGATGCGCGAAACAGCGGATCGGTTCTGCCCGTTACCATGCCTGGGCCAAACGCCACAGGCCCCCCGCGCGCCTCGGGGGACCCGCGGCGTCATGATCATTATGCCAGGCTTTCCGATCTTGACTGCCAGTCGGTGCGCAGCACCGCCATGGTGACCGCGTCGTGCCACTCGCCGTCCCAGAGCAGCGCGTCGCGATGCACGCCCTCCTCGACGAAGCCGACCTTCTTGTACACGTGCCTGGCCCGCTCGTTGAAGGCGTACACCTCCAGGCTGACGCGGTGCAGCGGGGTGGCGGCGAAGACGTGGTCCAGCACCAGCGTGATCGCCTCCGTGCCGTACCCCTTGCCGAACGCCCGTGCCCCGATCAGCGCGATGCGCAGGTTGCACGCCAGGTTGTGCGCGTCCAGCTCGTTGATGACGATCTCGCCGACGTACTCGTCGTCCGCGATGATCGCCAGGTCGAGCCGGTCGGCGTGCTCGCCCCTGGTGGCGTACCACGCGCGGCAGACGTCCGGGTCGAGCTCGCCGTGCGAGCCGGTCAGCCGCTGCACCTCGCGGTCGCTGACCAGCTCGAACAGGCCCTCGACGTGCTCGGGGCCGACCGGGAGGAGCGTCACGCGCTCGCCGGTGAGCGTGGGTTTGTGATCGAACATCGTCCCTGGCTATCAGTCGTGATCGGACGCGGGCAACCGCATTTCGCGCGCCCAGGCGGCGGCGGGTTTGTTTCTCGACGTGTGGATAGAGGTTCTTCACGCCAAGGAGGTAAAAGAGATGACCATCGCCGGAAGCATCATCCTCATCATGCTCGGCGCGATCCTCACCTGGGCCGTCGAGTTCGATCTCGCCGGCCTCGACATCAACGTCGTCGGCGTCATCCTCATGCTCGGCGGAGTGGTGGGCCTGCTGTTCGGCATCTACCGGATCAGCGTGACCCGCCGGGCCGTCGGCCCCATCGACGAGCCGGTACACCGTCGCGAGATCTACGAGGAGCCGGAAACACGCAGGACCACGGTCTACGAGGAGCGTCGTCGCTACGACGAACCGCCGCTGTAGGAGGTGAACCCACATGCCGGGGATCCAGGAACTGCCGGAAACCATCAGGCGCTCGCCGAAGAAGGCGCGCGACACGTGGGTCAAGGCGCACGACTCCGCCGTCGAGACGTACGGCGAGGGGCGCCGTGCCCACATGACGGCGTTCGCCGCCCTGAAGCACTCCTTCGAGAAGGTCGGCGACCACTGGGAGCCCAAGCCCAAGAAGGGCCCGTCCGGCAAGGCCGCGGTCCCTCGCCCGCGCAGGACGACCGAGGGCGTCAGCGCGACCGCCAGCAAGGAGCACCTGATGAAGCTGGCTGCCGGCCTCGACGTGCCCGGCCGGTCCAAGATGACCAAGGAGGAGCTGGTCAACGCCATCAAGAAGGCCAACCGGCGGGCGAGCGCCAAGGCCCGCCGCTGACCCGTTCGCTCACAGCAGCCGCTTGACCGCCTCGGCGATCGCCCGGCGGTCAATGCGGGCGTCCGCGAGCTGCTGCTCGGGCGTCGCGGATCCGGGCAGGTCGCGTACGGCCAGCTTCACCATCCGCGGCCCGAGCTCGCTGACGGCGTCGCTCACCGCGTCGCCCAGCCCGCCCTCGGGCCGGTGGTCCTCGACGATGATCAGGTTGCCCGTGGTGGTGGCCGCCTCCGTCAGGACCGCCGCGTCTACGGGCTTGACCGAGTACATGTCCACCACGCCGACCGGGACACCCGAGTCGGCCAGCTCGTCGGCCGCCGCGAGCGCCTCGTGCACGGTCACCCCGGCGGCGAGGATGGTCGCCCGATCGTCCGGCGACTGGCGCAGCACGCGCGAGCCGCCCACGGGGAACCGCTCGCCGGGCTGGTAGATCACGGGGGTGGCGCCGCGCGTGGTCCGCAGGTACGACACTCCGGACAGGTCCGCCATCTCGGCCGTCAGCGCGGCGGCCTGGTTGGCGTCGCACGGATACAGCACGGTACTGCCGTACACCGCCCTGAGCATGGCCAGGTCCTCCAGCCCCATCTGGGACGGGCCGTCCTCGCCGATCGACACCCCGGCGTGCGAGCCGACGAGCCTGATCGACGCCCCGCTCACCCCGGCCATCCTGATGAAGTCGTACGCCCTGGACAGGAAGGCGGCGAAGGTGGCGGCGTACGGCACCCAGCCGCGCACCTGCATGCCGATCGCGGCGGCGACGAGCTGCTGCTCGGCGATGTACATCTCGAAGAACCGCTCGGGGAAGGCCTTGGCGAACTCCTCCGTCTTGGTCGAGTCGGCCACCTCGCCGTCGAGCGCCACGATGTCGCCGCGGGCCGCGCCCAGCGCCGCCAGCGCCTCGCCGAACGCCGACCTGGTGGCGACCTTGTCGCCGACCTTGTACTCGGGCGGCGTCAGCGTCCCGGACGGGAACCGGCACCGCTTGGCCTCGGGCGGCGGCTGCACCTCGACTCTGACGTTCCTGATCCCGCCCAGCTCGTCGATGGCCTTGCCGGGGTCCTTGAGCGGCTTGCCGTGCGCGCCCTCCCTGTTCTCCACCTCCAGGACGCCCTCGCCCTTGCGGGTCTTGGCCAGGATCACCGTCGGCCGTCTGCGCGTGTTCCGGGCGTCGTTCAGCGCGAAGTCGATCTGGCCGGGGTCGTGGCCGTCGATCTCGATCGTGTGCCAGCCGAACGCGCCGAACCTGCGGGCGTACGCGCCGGTGTCCCAGCCGTGCCGGGTGGGGCCGTGCTGGCCCAGCCTGTTGACGTCCACGATCGCGGTGAGGTTGGCCAGGCCCTCGCAGCCCGCGTGCTCGGCGGCCTCCCAGATGGAGCCCTCGGCCAGTTCGCTGTCGCCGCACAGCACCCACACCCGGTACGGCAGCCGCTCCAACCTGCCGGCCAGCGCCTCGCCCACGCCGACGGGCAGCCCCTGGCCGAGCGAGCCGGTGGCGACGTCCACCCACGGCAGCCGCGGGGTGGGGTGCCCCTCCAGGCGGCTGCCCCGCTTCCTGAAGGTCAGCAGTTCCTCGTCGGTGATGGCGCCGGCCGCCTTGTAGAGCGCGTACAGCAGCGGCGAGGCGTGCCCCTTGGAGAAGATCAGGTGGTCGTTGGCCGGGCTGTCCGGATGATCGAAGTCGTAGCGCAGATGGTGGGCGAACAGCACGGCCATGAGATCCGCGGCGGACATGGACGAGGTCGGATGGCCGGATCCGGCGGCTGTGGAACTCCGCACCGAATCAACGCGGAGCTGGGCGGCCAGGTCGGTCAGGAACTGTAGGTCGCGTTCAGACATCAGGTCCTCCTCGTGGTTCCCCGCCGCCTACCCCGAGGCGGGCCGCCTAACGCTGCCGGGTCCGGCGCAGCGCCGCGGTGACGTCCGGCGTCAGCCCGCCTCTCCGGTGCCGCGTTCCTTCTGCCGTCGCACGGCCAGCGCGATGTCCACGCCGACGACCACACCCAGGATCACGGCGATCCCCGTCATCACCCAGGCGCCCGCGACGATGCCGAGAAACGCGAACGCGAACAGGAAGATCAGCATGAACGCGCCCACCAGGATGTGGACGACGTCGCGCGGCGTCGCCGGAACCATGGGCTTGCCGGTGGCCGAGCGCTGTTCCCAATCGTCATCTTCGGTCATGCGCCTCACCTGCCCCTGAGGTTTGGCCCCTAACGCCCGGGGTAACGGCCGGCGGCATGCCGTTTGGGTGGTCCGTCCCCGGGCATGCGGCGACTGGAGAAGGAGGCGACGATGGAAGCTCCGCAGTACGTCGCGGCCCGCGTCCAGCAGGCGCTGGCCGAGGACGAGCGTACGTGCGAGCTCGGCATCCGCGTGGACATCAGGGGGGACCAGCTCTTCCTGCGCGGCCAGGTGAGCGGGGCCGAGCACCGCGACCGGCTGGGAGAAGTGGCGCACGAGATCGCCCCCGGCCTGCGCCTGCACAACGAGATCAGGATCGTGGACGTCACCGAGCCGGGAGAGGATGAGCATCTTGACTGACCTGCGCATCGCGGCAGTGGGCGACATCCACCTGGGTGAGGAGGTTCGGGGCAGCTACCGGGAACGGTTGAACGGCATCGAGCGACGCGCCGACGTGCTGATGCTGGCGGGTGACCTGACCCGGCACGGCACGCTGGAAGAGGCCCACCTGGTCGCGGACGAGTTCCGCGACCTGCCCGTGCCCGTCGTCGCCGTCCTCGGCAACCACGACTACCACTCCGACCGGCAGGACGACATGGCCGCCGCGCTGCGCGACGCCGGGGTCACCGTCCTCGACGACGAGGGGACCGTCATCAGCTGCGGCGACACCAAGCTCGGCGTGGTCGGCGGCAAGGGCTTCGGCGGCGGGTTCGCCGGCAAGAGCGCGAGCGAGTTCGGGGAGCGGGAGATCAAGAACTTCGTGGCGCACACCAGGACCATCGCCGAGTCGTGGAAGCTGGCGCTGAAGAACCTCCAGACCGAGCGGCGGGTCGTGCTGTCGCACTACTCCCCGATCAAGGAGACGCTGGAGGGCGAGCCGCTGGAGATCTACCCGTTCCTCGGCAGCTACCTGCTGGCCGAGGCGGTCGACACCACCGGCGCCGACCTGTTCCTGCACGGGCACGCGCACAAGGGCACCGAGAAGGGCATGACCCCGGGCGGCATCAGGGTGCGCAACGTCGCCCTGCCCGTCCTCGGCCGGGCGTACGGCATGTACTGCCTCGACGGCGTCGACTGACGACGGCTACCGCCGGCCGGAGGGGCGCAGCCCGTCGATGCTGAAGGCCAGCAGGCGCTCGCCCTGTGCGGCGGATGTCTGTTCCCCGGCCCACGCGACGGCGTTGATCAGGGCGTACAGGTCTGAGGCGGTGGCGTCGCCCCGTACTGTTCCGGCGGCCTGCGCCCGCTTGAGGAGCTGTTCGCCGGCCGTGAGCACCGATTGGCAGGCGGTGTGCAGCTCCGAGGTCTCGTCTTCGACGCTGCGCATCAGGGATGCGGCGAGCCCTCGATACATCGTGGTGTGCGCTATCGCCGCCCGCGCCCAGATGACCAGCGCCTCATGCGCGGACGGATGGTCGAGGAGATCGCGGGCCTTCTCGGACAGCGTCTGCATGCGGTCGCGCATCAACGCCTCCAGCAGAGCCTGCCGGTTGGGGAAGTGGCTGTAGAGCGTGCCGTTCGCCACTCCTGCCCGCCGGGCGATGTCCTCCAACGAGGCGTCCACGCCGTGCTCGGCGAACACCGTCGCCGCTTCGGCGAGCAGTCGCTCGTAGTTGCGGCGCGCGTCGGCGCGCATCCGGCGTTGCGGTGCCGGGCCGGTGGTCGTCATGTGGGCGCTCTCCGGGTTGCTAAGTTGAGACAGTCTCAATATATTTCTTGAGGCAGTCTCAGCTTACTGTCGCCAAGCCCATCCCATCCGTCGAAGGGACCCCTGTGACCATCGCCGACAAGCCCGTCCTCGTCACCGGCGTGACCGGACGCCAAGGCGGCGCCACCGCCGCCCATCTCCTGGCCAACGGCTGGCCGGTGCGTGCCCTCGTCCGCGATCCGGACGCTCCAGCCGCCCAGGCGCTCAAGGGGCAGGGCGCCGAACTCCGCGTCGGTGACCTCGACGTTCCCGGCTCGCTCGCGGCGGCCGCCGCCGGCGCTCACGGCATCTTCGGTGTCACACCGGACGACCACGACCTCGACCGTGAGGTCCGCCGCGGCCGCAACCTCGCCGACGCCGGCGCGGCCGCCGGCATCTCCCACTTCGTGTTCGCCTCGGTCGGCGGCGCCGACCGAGGTACCGGCATCCCCTACTGGGAGAGCAAATGGCAGGTCGAGCAGCACATACGCGCGCTCGGCCTGCCCGCCACGATCCTTCGGCCGGTCCGGTTTATGGAAAACCACACCATTCCCGGGCTGCCCCTCGGTGGAATCGTCGACGGCGAGCTCAGGCACCTCTTCGCCCCGGACACCCCGGTGCAGCTGATCGCCGTCGCCGACATCGGCGTCTTCGCCCACCTCGCCTTCACCCGCCCACAGGACCACGTCGGACGGGCGATCGAGCTCGCCGGTGACGAGCTGACCCCCAGCCGGACGGTCGAGCTCATCAGCCGCAGCCTCGGACGGGAGATCACCTACCGGCAGGCCCCCCTCGACCGTTCCGGAATGGGCCCGGACGCGCAACGGGTGTTCACGGACGAGCGCGGTCTCTGGCGAGCCGACATCGCCGCGTTGCGGGAACGCCATCCCGGCCTGCTGGACTTCCCGTCATGGCTCCACCAGGGCGGCGCTGAGCAGATCAGAGCTATGCTCGCCGGCACGCCGCGCGTTCAGGCTCTCGGCTGAACCGCCGCCGGCCCGTCGGCGTCCCACCTGACCAGGGTGCCGACGTGGCCGACCTGGACGCCGCTGCGCGCGTCGATGCTGAAGGGGCCGAACAGCGTGGTGGTCTCGAGCGAGCAGGCCGCCGACCACAGCTGTGAGCGTTCGGTGCCGCCGGCGAGTTCGGCGCAGTGGACGGCGATCGCCGCCGCGGCGGCCGCCTGAGCCGCCAGATAGTCCGGAATCTGCCCCGAGCGCGCCCGGTACGCGCCGACGAAGCCGGCCTCGCCGATCCCGATCTCGGCCTCGCCGCCCCGTCCCGGGAACCACTGGCCCACGCCGTAGATCCCGGCGGGGTGCTCGACGGCCTGGCCGAACTCCCGCACACCCGCGGCCACGGCGCACGTCGCCTCCGGCGGGTTCGGCGCGGCCCGGCTGCGCCTGACCACCTCGACGTCCTCCTCGAACGAGCCGGCGCAGAACAGATTCCAGCTTCCCTCTCCCGAAAGATCATCACCCGGGCCAAGGCGGACAGTGGGGACGCCGAGCGAACGCGCGACCCCCTCAGCCCCCTCGGCGACCTGCCGTCCGAAACTGCCCTTGCCCTGGACGATCACGAGGAGCCGCACCCCGGCGACAGCGGTGATGTGCCGGACGAACGGCTCCGCGTACCGGCTCGCGGGCGTGGGCACCGACACGACGTGCCCGGGGTGGGCCGCCTGCACGTCGTCACCCGATCCGCCGTGGTTCCAGACGAGCCGGTCGAGGGCCGCCGCGACCCTGCCCGCCCTCCTCATCAGCCGCGTCGAGTACGGGCCGAGCAGCACGTCGCACCGGCCCGCCAACCGGCGAAGCGCCGCCTCCATCACCAGGGGGTCGCTCCGGTCGTCCTCGACGATCACCTCGACGGCGCCGTGCCACTCCCGCCAGACGTCGAGCCCCAGCCGAGCCTGCCTGCCGAAGCGCGCATACTCGCCGGACAGGGAGAGACAGGCTCCCATCCGAAGCCGTCCGATGTCGTCGGAGCTCTCATCGGACCGTGCGGCGTCTTCGTCAGGCAAGCTGATCGTTCTCCTCAGTTCGTGCATCACGCTCACTCGGCCTCGAGGACCGAGAAGTCGATGCCTCCCTCAGCCACCATGTCGCGCATGCGAGCCACAGCCGCTGACCGTCTACGCCGGTCGATGATCTCTCGCGGGACGGCGTCGGCTGTGTCCTTCTCGGACGAGGTGCCGAGCACCTTCGCGACCACGGCGTCGCGATCGAGGTCGGCCGATGCCTTCGTCATGATGTCACCCTCGCCTGTACATGCAGATCAAGGCCCAGTATCTGCTGCCTGCACGGTGTGCAGAGGAGGCAACGCCCGGATGGTCTTGAAGACGCTGAGGGAAGTCGCGCGCTTGAAACGCGCGAAGCGCGCACGCCGCGAGGATCTTCGGCCTGGCCTCGGGTCAGTCGCGTACCAGGCAGGGGCGTTTCGGGTCGAAGTGCCAGTCGGCGATCAGGTACTGCATCGCGGCGGCGTCGTCCCTGCTGCCCAGCCCGTGTTCCAGGTAGAGCCGGTGGGCCGCTTCGACGCGGTCCATGTCCAGTTCGACGCCGAGTCCGGGGAGCCGCGGCACCTCGATCTCGCCGCCTTCGATCCGGAGCGGGTCGCGGGTCAGGCGCTGGCCGTCCTGCCAGATCCAGTGCGTGTCGATCGCGGTGATGTCGCCCGGTGCGGCGGCGGCGACGTGGGTGAACATGGCCAGCGAGACGTCGAAGTGGTTGTTGGAGTGCGAGCCCCAGGTCAGTCCGGCGGACTCGCAGAGCTGCGCCACCCGGACGGAGCCGCGCATCGTCCAGAAGTGCGGGTCGGCGAGCGGGATGTCGACCGCGTCCGCCTTGATCGCGTGGACCAGCTGCCGCCAGTCGGTGGCGATCATGTTGGTGGCCGTGCGCAGGCCGGTCGCTCTGCGGAACTCGGCCATCACCTCCCGCCCGGAGTAGCCGCCCTCGGCGCCGCACGGGTCCTCGGCGTAGGCGAGGACGCCGGTGAGCGAGCGGCCGAGCGTGATCGCCTCCTCCAGCGACCAGGCGCCGTTCGGGTCCAGGGTGATCCTGGCGTCGGGGAAGCGTCCGGCGAGCGCCGTCACCGCCGCGGCCTCCTGCTCGCCGGGCAGGACGCCGCCCTTGAGCTTGAAGTCGGCGAAGCCGTACCGCTCGCGGGCCGCCTCCGCCAGGCGGACGATCGCCTCCGGCGTCAGCGCCTCCTCGTGCCGCACCCGCTCCCAGCCGTCGCCTTCGCCTTCCTGGTACGGCAGGCCGGTACGGGTGCGGTCGCCGAGGTAGAACAGGTAGCCGAGCACCGGCACCCGGGAGCGCTGCTGCCCGTCGCCGAGCAGGGCGGCCACGGGCACGTCCAGGTGCTTGCCCAGCAGGTCGAGCAGGGCGGCCTCCAGCGCGGTGACGGCGTGGATCGTCACCCGCAGGTCGAACGTCTGCGCGCCGCGCCCGCCCGCGTCACGGTCGGCGAACCCGGCCCGCACCCGGTCGAGGACGCCCAGGTAGCGGCCGATCGGCTGGCCGACGACCAGCTCGCGGGCGTCCTCCAGGGTGCGCCTGATGCCCTCGCCGCCCGGCACCTCGCCGACACCGGTGTTGCCGCTGGAGTCGGTGAGCACGACGAGGTTGCGGGTGAAGAAGGGCGCGTGCGCGCCGCTCAGGTTGAGCAGCATGCTGTCGTGCCCGGCGACCGGGATCACTCGCAGGCCGGTGACGACCGGGGTCACATGACCGGCTTCTTCCACGGGCGTCCCTTTCGTCTGGCGTGGTTCAGGAGGATAGGCCGGGCGACTGATGCAGGTCCAACACTAAATGTGCATTCTGTGATGCTAAACAGGTATCTATGGTGTCGATGGAGCAGCTCGTCGGGTTCGTCGCCGTGGCGGAGGAACTGCACTACGGACGGGCCGCCGAGCGGCTGCGGATGACGCAGCCGCCGCTGAGCAGGCGGATCCAGGCGCTGGAACGCGAGCTGGGCGTCGAGCTGTTCGACCGGACGAACCGGTCGGTGAAACTGACACCCGCCGGGCGGGTGTTCCTGGCCGAGGCGCGCAAGGTCCTGCAGCTGTCGCAGGAGGCCGTGCTGTCGGCCCGGCGCACGCCGAGCGGCGACGTGGGCGTGGTGACGATCGGGTTCACCGCGTCCACGGCCTACTCCTTCCTGGAGCGGGTCGTCGCGGCGGCCTCCGCCGAGCTGCCCCGGGTGGAGCTGGTGCTGCGCGAGATGGTCACCGCGGCGCAGGTCGAGGCGCTGCTGGCGGGCTCCGTCGATCTGGGCATGGTCCGTCCGCCTGTGACGGTGGCCGACATCGTGACGTCCCGCCTGCACCGCGAGCCGCTGCTCGCCGCGCTGCCCGAGGGGCACCCGCTCGCGCTGCGCGAGGCGTCCCCGCGGGTGAGCGACTTCGACGGCGAGCCGTTCGTCATGTATTCGCCGTCGGACGCCCGTTACTTCCACGAGGTCCTCATCGGCGTCTTCAGGACGGCAGGCGTCCAGCCTGTCTACCGGCAGTACCTCAGCCAGGTCCACACCATGCTCGCCATGGTCAAGGCCGGGCTCGGCCTGGCGCTCGTCCCGGCCGCCGCGTCGGCGCTGCGGCTCGACGGCGTCGTGCTGCGCCCGCTCGCCGACCTCGGGCCCGACCTCGTCGAGCTGGACCTGGCCTGGCGGGCGGGCAACGACAACCCCGCGCTGCTCCCTCTCGTCGGCGTCGTACGACGCCTATTCGGCGATCGTGCGGGTAGCCCGATCCCATGAGCAGCCACGGGCATGAAGTCACCGACGCCATCCTCGACACGCTCACGAGGGCCAGCTCCGCGCTGAAGGACGCCGGAGTGAAGTACGCGCTGGCCGGAGGATGCGCCGCCTACGCCAGAGGCGCCGCGCCGTCGCTGCACGACGTGGACTTCGTGCTCTCCGAGGATGACGTGCCCGCCGCGCTGGAGGCACTGCGCGCGATCGGCTTCAAGACCGCCAAGCCGCCGGAGGACTGGCTGGTCAAGGCGTACGACGACGGCCGCCTGGTGGACCTGATCTTCCGGGTCTCCGACAGCCCGGTCACCGACGAGCTGCTGAGCAGGGCCGAGCCGATGAAGGCGGCGTCCGTGATCGTGCCCGTGCTGGAGGCGACCGACCTGGTCATCTCGTGGCTGATGCCGCTGTCGGAGCACGCCTGCGACTACGGGGCGCTGCTGTCGCAGGTGCGGGCGCTGCGCGAGCAGGTCAATTGGCCGAGGGTGGCCGCGGTGACCGCCGACTCGCCGTACGCGACCACCTTCCTGACGCTGCTCGAACGGCTGGCCGTGCTGGAGTCACCGGTCAAGCCCAGCGGCGACCCGAGGTGGCCGTGACGTCCGGCGTCACGTTGAGTGATCGCTCGCGCACGCGCCCACGTGGTCGGTCGGGCCGCGCGGCGGCCATCTGACCAGTGCGGACGCCGCAATTTTCGGACATATAAGCAGCTTGCCGGACATGAAGGCAGAAGTCTGGATACGATCCCCGTCACAGACTGTGTAAGGAGGCGAGATGAGCCTCACGTCCGGAATGGAATGGGCCCCGCCCGGCGTGGACACCGCCACACCGAGCATCGCCCGCGTGCACGACGCCCTGCTCGGCGGGACCGAGAACTTCGCCGTGGACAGGGCCGTCGCGCGCAGGCTGAAGGACGCCGTGCCCGAAGTGGTGAACCTCCTCTGGTGCAACAGGGCGTTCATCGGCAGGGTCGTCGACTTCCTCGTCCGCGAGGCGGGCGTCCGGCAGCTCGTCGACCTGGGCTCGGGGCTGCCCACGATCGAGAACACGCACGACGTGGCCCAGTTCGCCGACCCCTCCGTGCGGGTCGTCTACGTCGACATCGACCCGATGGTCGAGCCGCACGCGCGGGCGCTGCTGGGCGGCGACGCCCGGGTCGCCGCGATCACCGCCGACGTCCGGGACGTCGACGCCGTCCTCGGCCACCCCGAGCTGGTACGGCGCATCGACTTCTCCAGACCCGTCGGCCTGCTCGCCGTCGGCCTGCTGCACCTGCTCCCCGACAGGGACGACCCGCACGGGCTGGTCAGGCAGTACATGGACGTGTTCGCGCCCGGCAGCCACCTGGCCGCGTCGACCATGCTCGCCACCCCTGGCCCGGGCGCCAACCCGAAGGCCACGGCGCTGGAGGCGATGCTCCAGGCCACCATGGGCACCGGCTACTTCCGCTCGCGCGAGGAGATCACCCGCTTCTTCGCCGGGCTGGAGCCGGTCGAGCCGGGCATCGTCCACCTGCCCGAATGGCGTCCGGACGAGCGGCTGCCCGGCCCGCTCGACACCTGGGAGGAGCTGCTGCTCGGCGGGGTCGCCCGCAAGCGGTGACCAGCGGTGACTATCCTCGGCGGGTCGCCGAGCTGACGCGCTTGAGGATGCGGTCCCACTCGGTGCCGAACGGGTTGTCCTGGACGAGGTAGGTCCAGGTCGCCGTGGGACGGCTCAGGTCGGGCTCGGGGGCCTCGAACGACTCGACGGCGCGGCGCTCGATCTCGGCCTGCAACGTCTTGTACTCGGCCACCGCCTCCCGGTGGAACTCGTCGATCGGGCTCATCCGGCCGAGCGCCCGCAGGTGGATGCCCTCGCGCAGGTCCGTCAGGAACGCCAGGTGCTCGGTCCAGCAGCGGTCGATCGCGTGCAGCACGATCTGCCTGGCCGTCTCGTCCCTGGTGTCCTCCGGCAGCGCGTTCCAGCGCTCGGGGTCGGCCTCGGCCAGCGCCTTGGCCGCCGCGTCGCCGTGCAGGACCTTGTCGCGCCACTCCAGGATGAGCTCGCGCTGGTGCTCCAGCAGCCGCGTGTAGCGCCAGGTGTTGCGGTGGATCTCCAGGTTGACGCCCTCGGCGACGCGCTGGGCGTGGCCCACCAGGTAGGCGCCGCGGCGGTGGCGCACCACGCCGTCGGCGTCGGCCGCAGGGGGGCGCTCGTCGGGGACGAACTGGGTGATGAGGTCGTCCTGCGTGCTGACGAAGAAGACCGAGCCGCCGGGGTCGCCCTGGCGGCCCGCCCGGCCGCGGAGCTGGTCGTCGAGGCGGCTGCTCGCGTGGCGGCCCGAGCCGATCACGTACAGGCCGCCCAGCTCGGCCACGCCGTCGCCGAGGCGGATGTCGGTGCCGCGGCCCGCCATCTGGGTGGAGACGGTGATCGCGCCGCGCTCGCCCGCCCTGGCGATGATGGCGGCCTCCTCGGCGTCGTTCTTGGCGTTCAGCACCACCGGCTCCAGGCCGCGACGCTGGAGGAGCATGGCCAGGTTCTCCGACTCGGCGACGTCCAGCGTGCCGATCAGGATGGGCCTGCCGGTCTCGTGGACCGCCTGGATCTCCTCGACCAGGGCGGCGTCCTTGTCGGGGACCGTGGGGTAGATCCGGTCCGGCTCGTCCTCCCGCACGCAGGGCCGGTTGGACGGGATCACCGCGACCTTCAGGCCGTAGAACTCGCCGAGCTGCTCGCTGACGGCGACGGCCGTACCGGTCATGCCGGAAATCTGCGGATAGCGGCGGATGAGGCCCTGGATGGTGATCGAGTCCAGGATCTCGCCCTTCTCGCTCGGCGGCAGCGCCTCCTTGGCCTCCACGGCCGCCTGCAGGCCGTCGGGCCAGCGCTGCAGCAGCGCCACCCGGCCGCGCGAGGGGTTGATCAGCTGGACGGCGCCGTCGCGCACGATGTAGTCGACGTCGCGGGTGAGCAGGGCGTGCGCGTGCAGCGCCAGGTTCAGCTCGATCAGCGTGTTGGGCTCCTGCTCGTCGTAGAGCTCGACGCCGAGCAGGCTCTCCACGCTGTCGGCGCCCTTGGGGGTCAGATAGACGTTGCGCGCCTGCTCGTCGATCTCGTAGTGGTACCCCCTGACCAGCTGCCTGACCAGCGCCGCCATCTCCGGCACCGCGCTGCCCGCGTCGGCCGCCCCGGCCATCACCAGCGGCACCCGGGCCTCGTCGACGAGGACCGAGTCGGCCTCGTCGATCAGCGCCACCTCGGGCGCCGGGACGATGATCTCGCCCGGGTCGGTGCGCAGCCGGTCGCGCAGCACGTCGAACCCGATCTCGCTGACCGGCCCGTACGTGACGTCCTTCGCGTACGCCTCGCGCCGCTCGTCGGGCGTGGAGTTCTGCCCGATCCACCCCACGCTGACGCCCATCGCCTCGTAGAACGGGCCCATCCACTCCGCGTCGCGCCTGGCCAGGTAGTCGTTGACGGACATCACGTGGACCCGCTTGCCCTGCAACGCGTACCCCGCCGCGGCCATCGCGCCCGCCAGCGTCTTGCCCTCGCCGGTGGCCATCTCCGCCACCTGCCCGTCGAGCAGCGCCAGCGTGCCGAGCAGCTGCACGTCGTACGGGCGGAGCCCGAGGGTCCTGTCGGCGGCCTCGCGGGCGACGGCGCAGAACTCGGCCAGGTCGTCCATGCCCGGGGTCGGCAGCTCGTCGAGCGCGCCGATCCGGTCCGCGCGGCTGTTCGCCGCCTTGACGACCTTCTGGTACGGGCTCAGGCTCACGCCTCCTGGACGGTCCAGTAGGTTCCTGAAGATTCCGGAAATCGAGGCCACAGTTCCTCCAACGCGCGCTCTGTCTGCACCGTTCCCGCCCGGGGCGAGGGGCGGAGCGACGGTACGGCAAGCGTCGCCGTACCGGACCCTAACCCATACGACGTCCCGAACCGCCACTCCGCTCCCGCCAGGTGTTACGGGTGTTCGCGGCCGGCACTGGCCAGCACTGTCACCGCGGCGAGCAGCAGCGCGCACCCGGACCACCCGAGCGGTGTCAGCCGCTCGCCCATGAGGGCGACGCCGAGCACGGCCGCCCCCACCGCCTCGCCCAGCGAGATGATCGAGACGGTGGTGGCGCTGAGCGCCGTCAGCGCGCGGAAGAACAGCCCGTACGCCAGCGCGGTCGGCACCGCGCCGAGATACACCAGCAGGGCCAGCGACGGCAGGTTCACCGCCGGCAGCACCCCGTCGGCCAGCGCGAACGGCGCCAGGCAGCACGCGCCCACGACGAACCCGCCGATGGCCGTACCTTCGGGATCGTCCCGGTGCCGCCGCGAGTGCAGCGTCACGCCCGCGTACCCGGCGGCGGACAGCAACGCGAACCCGACGCCCGCCAGCTGGCCCTGTCGCACGCCGCCCAGCGCGGACTCGCCGGTGAGCAGCAGCAGCCCGGCCAGCGCCGTGACGAGCGCGGCCAGTCCGAGCCGCTCCAGCCGCTCGCCCAGCAGGAAGCGGCTGCCGAGCGCCGTGAACACCGGGGTGGCGCCCATCGTCACCACGGTCGCGATCGCCACCCCCGAGCGCGCGATGGCGACGAAGTAGGCGGTCTGGTAGACGGCCATGCCGACTCCGAGGAGGAGAAGGCGGGGGAGCGCGGCCGACGCCCGGCGGCTGATGGCCGCACCGGGCCGGTTCACCGGGTCGGCGGCCGGTTCGCGGTTCGCCGGACGTCCGGCGGCCGGACGCCGGCGGGCCGCCAGGCGGCTGACGGCGAGGAGGAAGACGGCGCCCAGCAGGTAGCGCCAGAGGGACACGTCGACGGGCCCGAGGCCGCCGGACTGGAAGAGGAGCGCGCCCGCGGCGCCCCCGGTGCCCCAGGCGGCAGCGGCCACGGAGGCGTAGAGCGCGCCGCGGCGCGCGGAAACGTGGGTCATGACAGAGCTCTCCGGAGTGGAGTGGTCGGAAGGGGCCCGTACGCGGGCAGCGACCACCCCCGGATCTGTCAGACCCGGAAATTTCAGGAAATGCCGCCCGCTACTGGGCGGGCGGCGGGGAGCAGATCAGACGTCGCGTCACCCGGTCAGACTAGCCGAAACGGCCGTTCTGTACCTGACAGAGGATGGCAGGTATGCCTGGAAGACTCTCCGTCATGACAACGAAGGCGAAGCTCCTGGCCGTCACCATCGACTGCGCGGAGCCCAAGAAGCTGGCCGAGTTCTACCACCAGGTCACCGGCCTGGACATCCAGTACTCCGAGGACGAGTACGCCGCCGTGGGCGACGGCACCACGAACATCTACTTCGGCCGCCTCCCCGGCAGGAAGCCCGTCGTGTGGCCGAGCGACGACAAGCAGTTCCACCTCGACTTCCGGGTGCCGGACGTGGAGAAGGCCGTCGAGGAGTACGTCGCGCTCGGCGCGACCCGGCCCGACTTCCAGCCGGGCATCACCGACGGCCGCGTCGGCTGGGTCGTCCTGCAGGACCCGGAAGGCCACGTGTTCTGCGTCTGCCCCGAGAAGTCGTGATGGTTGAGGTGATGTAACTCCAAAGTCGTGGGAGATTGATAAGCCGAAAGGATGATTCGACGGCAATCGTTCCCCCATAAGCTGGAGCAATGCTCTTGGAAGGATCCACGCCCCTGCGCGGGCCACGATGACCTGGTTCGGCCTCCTGATCGCGCTGGCGGGGGCGTTCGGATACGCGCTCGGTGCGGCGCTGCAGCAGTACGAGGCCGTGGCCGAGGGAGCCTCGCTCAGACTGGTGAGACGCCCCCGATGGTGGATCGGGGGCATCATCGGCTTCACCGGGGCGTGCCTGCACGCCGTGGCGCTCAGCTTCGCGCCGCTCGTCGCGGTGCAGCCGATCAGCGTCGCCACCCTGGTGTTCGCGGTGCCGCTGGCCGCGCTGATGCACGGGCGCAGGCCGCACAGGGGTGAGATCTTCGGCTCGATCGCGGTGGCCGTGGGGCTGCTCTGGCTCACGCTCCTGGTGCCGGAGCACAAGGTGACCCCGCATCTCAGCAACGGCGCGGCCATCGGGTTCATCGCCGTGATCGGGGTCATCGTGCTGGTCACGCAGCTCTTCGCGAACCGGGCCGGGGGGCCGACCAAGGCGCTGCTCCTGTCGGTGGGGGCGGGGGCGGTGACCGCGAGCGTGTCGACGTTCGTCCGCGTGGTCGGCGGCGGCATGGAGGGCGACTGGAGCCGGTTGCTGCACTGGTTCACCCTCGCCGTGCCGGTGCTGCTGGTCTGCGCCGTGGTGCTGCTGCAACACTCGTACGCGGTGGGGTACTTCGGCATCGCCTACGCGGGCGTGCAGGTCGTGGACCCGATCACGTCCGTCCTCGCGGGGGCGCTGCTGCTCGGCGAGGCGCTGCCGACGAGCCCGTCCACCGCGATCCCCGCCGTCCTCGCGGGCGCCCTGACCATCGGCGGGACGATCACACTCGGGCGGCTGGCCCCTGACCACTCCCGGACCGCACCGGTGGACGCCAGCTCAGAATCTCGTCCATTGACCGCAACATCAGATCTGAGCTGAGCCTCCCGGCCATCGCCATCCCGAAGTCGCGCAGCCGAACCGCGACAGGGTTGCGGATCTTGGTCGCCCTGCAGATCGACATCCCCCTGCGCACGACCTTCGACGTCCGTTCCAGGCGGGCCTGCGTGTAGGCGGCCAGATCCCCTCCGGCCAGGTGTGCCAGCACGACGGCGTCCTCGATCGCCTGGCAGGCGCCCTGCCCCAGGTTCGGCGTCATCGGGTGGGCTGCGTCTCCCAGCAGCGCCACCCTGCCCCGGTGGAAGGCGGGCAGCGGCGTGTCGACGTAGTAGACGTCGTTGCGCAGGATCCGCCCGGACTCCGAGGCGCGCAGCAGCTCGGGGATCGGGTCGTGCCAGTCGCCGAACCTGCGCAGCAGCTCCTCGCGCTCGTCGCCGAGCGCGGCCCCGGCGGGCAGCACGTCCGTGGCGTAGAAGTAGACGACGTCGTCGGCGAGCTGGTGGACGCCGAACACCTGGCCCCGGCCCCAGCTCTCCTGGCTCCGGACGGCCGGACCCGGCCACGGGACGAGCCCCCGCCACGCCGTCACCCCCGAGTAGGCCGGGCTGGGGCGCTCGGGGAAGAGCGCGGCCCGCGTCGCCGAGTGGATGCCGTCGGCCGCCACCACGAGATCGGCCTCCAGATCGCCCGAGCCCGTACGCACCACGCCGGTCGCGGGGTCCACGCCGGTCACCGTGGTGCCCAGGCGCAGCCGGGCCGGGCCGAGAGCCTGCGCGAGAGTGTCGAGCAGGGTGGCGCGGAGCATGATGACGATCGAGTCGCCGTAGCGGGCCTGCGCGTGGTCCTCGGTGGTGTGCACCAGCCATCGGCCGTCCGGCCTGCGGATGCCGAGTTTCCCCTGGAGCCGGGACAGCTCGCGCACCCGGTCGCCGAGGTCGAGAGTGTCGAGCGCCTTCAGCGCGTTGGCCGCGATCGCGAGCCCGGAGCCGACGGCCTCCAGCCGTTCGGCGCGTTCCAGCACGGTCACGTCCCAGCCCTCGCGGCCCAGCGCGATGCCGGCGGTCAGCCCGCCGATGCCGCCGCCGATCACTACGGCCTTCCTCATGTTCGGCCTCCTTTACTACGTCTGTAGTTTCCACGGTACTACTCCTGTAGTTTGGTCGTAACTACGGGCGTAGTCTTCGGCGCTGTGGCGCCCCGGGACGGCGTGGGCGGCTGCCTGAAGGGTCGCACTACGGGTGTAGTCTCAGTGGTCGTGAAGCGATCCGAGGCCGTCGCCGACGCGGCGATCAGCCTGCTGGCGGAGCGGGGCATGCGCGGGCTGACGCACCGCGCCGTCGACGAGGCCGCCGGGCTGCCTCCCGGGTCCACGTCCAATCTGGCCCGCACCCGGGCGGCGCTGCTCGAACTGACGCTGTCGCGGTTGACCGAGCTGGAGGAGCGGGCGCTGGCGTCCGCCTACCGGGAGGTGCCGCGCGAGCACGGCGACCTGCCCGGGCAGCTGGCCGAGGCGGTGCTCACGCAGCTCGGAGACCGCAGGCGCACGCTGGCCCGCTACGAGCTGGCCCTGGAGGCGACCAGACGGCCGGAGCTGCGCACGATCTACGACGAGGCGAGCCGCCGCTTCCGCGACCCCGCCGCCGCCCTCCTTGCCGCCGCCGGGTCGCGCGACCCGGAACGGCACGCGTGGCAGCTCGTCGCCTTCAGTGAGGGGCTGATGTTCGACGCGATCGCCGGAGCGGGCAAGGAGCCCACCCTCGACGACCTGCGCCAGGCGTTCGGCGACATGCTGTGCGGCATGCTGGCCTGACCGCGCGCGGGCCCAAGGCCCGGCGGGGGTCGGCGGGCCCAGGCGCCGGTCCGCCGGCGGCGCTGCCAGGCAGGCGGGTCCGGACGCGCGCCGGGGCGGGCAGGTCCGGACCCGCGCCGAGGCGGACGGTCGGTCAGCAGAGGTCGCGGTACGGGATTTCCGGGAGGTGGCCGCTCCACTCCGCGCGGGACAGCCCGCCGTACCGGCCGCAGAGGGACGTCGCAGGGTCCGCCGGGGCGTCCGCGTGCGCCAGGTCGATCGTCAGGACGGTGCCGCGCCCGGCCAGGACGCGCACCCAGCGGCCGTCCGGGCCGAGCGCGGCGCGGACCGGCCGGTCGACCCCCGCCGAGGGAACCTGGCGGTCGGCGAGCAGCGTGCCGTCGGGGACCCGCCACACGCGGACGCGGTCGCTGTCCGTGCTGCTCAGGAGCCGGCCGTCAGGGCTGAAACGCAGGTTGCCCGGGGACGGCCGCAGGCGCGAGGGCAGCGTCGGGACGCCGTCGAGGTCGTAGATCTGGACGCCCGTCTCCTCGGCGATCGCGACCCGCCTGCCGTCCGGGCTGAAGGTGGTGTACTCCCAGGGCATCCGGTCCAGCCAGGGTCTCCTGGTGCTCGTCCCGCCGCTTCTGGCCTGCGAGTGGGTGCCCGCGAACACCAGCGCCACCCGGTCGCCGGGCCCGACGACGGCGTACTCGCCCGCGAAGGCGGCCCGCCGGGCCCGCAGGTCCCACGCCCATCGCTCGTCCGACTGCCTAGCCGCCGCGAACAGCAGGCCGCCGCCGGGGCTGAACCAGGCGGACTGCTGGCCTGGCGCGCCGAGCCCCCTGCCGAAGGGCGGGCCGACCCCGGCGCCCGAGGCCGTGTCCCATAGGTACGAGCGGTCGACTCCGACGAGGGCCAGCGTCCGGCCGTCCGGTGCCCACGCCATGGCCCGGACGCTCTGCGCCGGCCCCGGCGTCTGGGCGAGCTGCCGTCGCCGGACCACGTCGAACACGCGCAGCGTCCCGTCGGTCAGGGACGCGAGCCTGGTGCCGTCGTCGCTGAGGGCGTGGACCGAGCGGTCTCCCGCGTACGGGTCGGTGAAGACGTCCACGGCCGGGTCGTCCGCCGTGTCCGCCAGCGCGCGCCGCGCCTCCGGGACGGGCGACAGCCGCCAGGCCGCCAGGGCCAGCCTGCGCGCGAGCACCGGGTCGGCCGTCCGCAGCGCCTCCGCCCTGGACGCCGCCACCTTCGCCATCGCCCGGTCCACCCGCTCGTCGGCGGCCCCGCTCTGCCACACCGCCGCCACCACCGCCACCAGCGCCGCCACCAGCACCGCCGACACCAGACCCGCCGTGGCCGTGCGGCGTCGGCGGGCGCGGCCACGGGCCAGGGCGAGACCGGCGTCGAGGAAGGCCTGCTCGCCCGCGCCGAGCGTCAGGTGCCGCCGCCCGCTCGCCGCCCAGGCCAGGGTCCTGTCCAGCGGGTCGTCCTGGAACAGGTCGGTGTCGCGTCGGCCGGCCGCCTCCCATCGCCGCGCCGCCCGCGCCAGCTCCCTGTGGACGGCCAGCCCGTCGCGCTCGGCGTCCAGCCAGTCGTGCAGCCTCGGCCACGCCCGCAGCAGCGCGGCCTGTGCGATCGTCACCGCGCCGTCGCGGGTGAGCAGGCCCGCCTCGCCGAACGCCTCCAGGACGCGGTCGATCGCGGCGGCCTGTTCGGGGGTGCGTCCGGCGACGAGGTCGTCGCGGGTGGCGGGTTCGCGGGTGTCGGAGCCGTCGGAGCCGAGGCCGACGAGCCGCAGGAAGACCTCGGGCACCAGGTTCTGGTCTGCCCGGCTGAGCTGGAGGTAGCGGGCCTCGGCGCGGGCTCCGAGCGGCGGGTCGTCGACCGGCTCGGGCGGCAGCAGCCGGCCCTGTTGGGATTGGGGGGCGTCGAGCAGGGATAACAGCAGCTGGCGGGCGCTCGGCCGGTGCGCGGGGTCGGGGTGCAGCGCCGAGGCCACCAGCGTGCGTAACAGCCGGTCGAGCCGTCCCGTCTGGACGGGTTCGCGGCCGTGGGCGGCGAACAGGAGGACGAGCCCCCACGACCGGACGTCGGCGGGCGGGCCGCCGTCGGGACGGGCGACACCGAGACCGGTGACGCGAGGGCCGTCCGCGCCCAGGATCACCCTGTCGGGCGTCAGCGCCCCGTGCACCGCCCCGGCCTCGTGGATCGCCGCCAGCGCCGTGGCGGTGGCCGCCGCCAGCCGGTACAGGTCGTCGCCCGCCAGCGGCCCGTGCCGGGACACCACCCGGCTCAGGCTGGGCCCAGGGACGTACTCGCTGACCAGGAAGGGGCGCTCGCCCGTCAGGTCGGCGTCGACCACCGTGGCGACGCTCAGCGAGCGCACCAGCTGCGCGGCCTTCGCGCCGTCGGCGAACCGGGCCCGCGCCTCCGGGGTGTCCGGAAGGCGCAGCGGCCAGAGCGCATGCCGAGTGCCCGACTCGTCGTAGGCCTCGATGACCTGCCCGTCGCCGCCGAGCCGGGTGCCAAGCCAGTAGCTCCCCAGCCGATCAGTCATGCGGGGTTGGACGCCGCCTTTCGGCTAACGGTTCACCAGGCGAGCTCGGTGCTGTGGCCACTCCTCTTCGAGGATGCCGAAATAGACGGTGTCGCGCCAGGTGCCGTCGGGCCTGAGTCGCTGCCGCCGCAGGGTGCCCTCGTACACGCCGCCGATGCGCTTGATGGCGTCCTGGGACCTGGTGTTGCGCACGTCGGTCTTGAGCACCATCCGGTTGTAGCCCAGGCCGAAGGCGTGGTCGAGGAGCAGCACCTTGCAGGCGGTGTTGACGGCCGTGCGCCAGACGGATCGGCCGTACCACGTCCAGCCGATCTCGAGGCTCTCGTCGTAGTCGGGCACGTCGATGTAGGTGGTCCAGCCGACGGCCCTGCCGGTCTCCTTGAGGACGACCGCGAACCCCACGTACCTGTCGCTGTCCAGGATGCCGCGGGCGAGCGCGGCCAGTTCCCCCTCGGTGCGCGGCGTCAGGTAGGGCGAGTACCGCCAGACCTCCTCGTCCGCACCGCCGGCGACGAACAGGTCGGGCAGGTGGGCCGGGGTGAGCGGTTCGAGGCGGACGACGTCGTCCTCGAGCACCACAGGCGAGGGCATCTTCGCGGTCATGGCGGCCACCTTACGGACAGCGGGGAAGCCTGTTTACGGCCACATGCCACTCTTTGTGGAGAACCACCTGTCGACACTCATACCGGCCGGTCGGTAGGCTCTCGCCATGGACTTCGCCTTCGACACCGTCACCGAGGACCTGCGCGAGCGCCTGCTCCGCTTCATGGACGAATGCGTCTACCCGGCAGAATCCGCCTTCGAGGAGCAGGTCGCCACCAGCGGCTGGAGCGCTCCGCCTCTGCTGGACGACCTCAAGGACGAGGCCAAGAAGCGCGGCCTGTGGAACCTGTTCCTGCCCGGAGAGCACGGCGCGGGCCTGACCAACCTGCAGTACGCGCCGCTGGCCGAGATCATGGGCCGCAGCCCCAGCCTCGCCCCGACGGCCACCAACTGTGCCGCGCCCGACACGGGCAACATGGAAGTCCTGTCCATGTTCGGCAGCGAATGGCAGCGCAAGGAGTGGCTGCGGCCGCTGCTCGACGGCGAGATCCGCTCGGCCTTCGCGATGACGGAGCCGGACGTCGCCTCGTCCGACGCGACGAACATCGCCACGTCGATCGTCCGCGACGGCGGCGAGTACGTCATCAACGGCCGCAAGTGGTTCATCTCCGGCGCGATGAACCCCAACTGCAAGATCTTCATCGTGATGGGCAAGACGAACCCCGACGCGCCCAAGCACCGGCAGCAGAGCATGATCCTGGTGCCCCGCGACACGCCCGGCCTGCACATCAAGCGCGGCATGCACGTGTTCGGCTACAGCGACGCCCACCACGGCGGCCACGCCGAGGTCGTCTTCGAGGACGTCAGGGTCCCGGTCGAGAACCTGATCGGCGAGGAAGGCGGCGGCTTCGCCATCGCCCAGGCCAGGCTCGGCCCCGGCCGGATCCACCACTGCATGCGCCTGATCGGCATGGCCGAGCGCGCGGTGGAGCTGATGTGCCGCCGGGCGCTCGCCCGGACCACCTTCGGCAAGCCGGTCGCCCACCAGGGCGTCGTCCAGGACTGGATCGCCGAGTCCCGCGTCCGCATCGAGCAGCTCCGCCTGCTGGTGCTCAAGACCGCCTGGCTGATGGACACCGTCGGCAACCAGGGCGCGCACACCGAGATCCAGGCCATCAAGATCTCCACCCCGATCACCGTCGAGTGGATCCTCGACAAGGCCGTCCAGGTGCACGGCGCGGGCGGCGTCTCGCAGGACTTCCCGCTGGCCGCCCTCTGGGCCGGGGCCAGGTCGCTGCGCCTCGCCGACGGCCCCGACGAGGTGCACAAGCGGTCGCTGGCCTATCGGGAGCTCAGGAAGTACAGCTGAACGGGAGGACGCAGGTGGACGAAGCACAGCTCAAGGAGCGGGTGGCCGCGTTCCTGGGCGGGAACGACCCCGGCGGCGACCGGCTGGAGTTCCTGCGCGCCAGGTTCGACGCCGGTCTCGCCTGGGTGTGGTTTCCTGAAGGGCTCGGCGGGCTCGGCGTCTCGCGCGAGCTCCAGCAGGTGGTCGAACGCGAGCTCGCCGGAACCCCGCAGCTCAACATCGGCGTGCAGGGCATCGGGCTGGGCATGGCCGCCCCGACGATCCTCGCCTTCGGCACCGAGGAGCAGCGGCGCCGCTTCCTGCGCCCGCTGTGGACGGGCGAGGAGATCTGGTGTCAGCTCTTCAGCGAGCCCGGCGCGGGCTCCGACCTGGCCACCCTCGGCACGCGCGCCGTCCGCGACGGCGACGAGTGGATCGTGGACGGGCAGAAGGTCTGGACGTCCGGCGCGCACCACGCCCGATGGGCCATCCTGGTCGCCCGTACCGACCCGGACGTCCCCAAACACCGCGGCCTGACCTACTTCGTCTGCGACATGCACGCGCCCGGCGTCGAGGTGCGCCCGCTGCGTCAGATCACCGGCGAGGCCGAGTTCAACGAGGTGTTCCTCACCGGCGTCCGCCTCCCTGACGACCTGCGGCTCGGCGAGGTGGGCGACGGCTGGCGCGTCGCGCAGACCACGCTGATGAACGAGCGGGTCGCGATCGGCGGCGCGCCCGTGCGGCAGGGTGGCGGCATGGTGGGCGCGGTGCTCGAAGCCTGGCGCGCGCACCCCGAGCTGCGCACCCACGAGCTGCATCAGCGGCTGCTGTCGCTCTGGGTGGAGGCCGAGGTGACCCGCCTGTCAGGGGCGCGGCTGCGCGAGCAGCTCGCCGCGGGCCAGCCGGGCCCCGAGGGGTCGGGCATGAAGCTGTCGTTCGCCAGGCTGAACCAGGCGCTGTCGGGCCTGGACGTGGAGTTCAGGCGCGACCTCGGCTACGACGACTGGACGTTCCGCCGCTCCGACGAGGTCGACTTCTACGGCCGCGGCCCCGGCTACCGTTACCTGCGGGCCAAGGGCAACTCGATCGAAGGGGGCACGTCGGAGATCCTGCGCAACATCATCGCCGAGCGGGTGCTCGGCCTGCCCTCGGAACCCCGCGTCGACAAGGACGTGCCCTGGAAGGACCTGCCGCGATGACGCTGCTGTACTCGGAGGTCGAGGAGGAGCTGCGGGCCGCCGTGCGCGCCCTGCTGGCCGACCGCTGCCCGCCGGCCGCGGTGCTGAAGCGGGTCGAGTCCGACCCCTACGACCTGGACCTGTGGAAGACGCTGGCGGGCGAGATCGGGGTGGCGGGGCTGCTCGTCCCCGAGGAGTTCGGCGGGGCGGGCGCGTCGGCGAGCGAGGCGGCGGTGGTGCTGGAGGAGCTGGGCAGGGGCGTCGCGCCCGTGCCGTTCTTCACCAGCTCGGTGCTGGCGACGTACGCGCTGGTGCGGGCCGCCGGGAACCCCGAAACGGCCGGAACCTCGGCGGGGGAGTTGCTCGGCCGCCTCGCGGAGGGGCGGGCGACCGCCGCCCTGGCCGTGTCGTTCGCCGCCTCGCCGTACCGGCCGCTGAGGGGCGCGTCGGTCAGCGTCGACGGCGAGCTACTGTCCGGGACGGTCACCTCGGTCGCCGGGGCGGACGTCGCGGACGTGCTGCTCGTCCCCATCGAGGGCGACCTGTTCGCCGTCGAGGCGGGCATCGAGGCGGGCATCGAGGGGGGCGCGGTCTCGGTGGAGGTCGTGCCGTCGTTCGACCTGACCCGTCCGGTCGCGACCGTCACCTTCTCACGGACGCCCGCCACCCGCGTCGGGGCCTGCGACCTGGCCGGGGTGCTGCGGTTCGGAGCCGGGCTGCTGGCCTCCGAGCAGCTCGGGGTGGCCGAGTGGTGCTTCGACGGCACGCTCGGCTACGTCAGGGAGCGGCACCAGTTCGCCCGCCCGGTCGGCTCGTTCCAGGCGGTCAAGCACCGGCTGGCCGACCTGTGGCTGGACGTCGTCAGGGCCAGGGCGGCCGCCCGCGCTGCCGCCGCCGACACCTCGTCGGCCTCCCACGCGGTGTCGGTCGCTGTGGCCCAGGCGTGGAACTCGGCGGTGGCCGTGCACGCCGCCGAGGAAGCGTTGCAGCTGCACGGCGGCATCGGGATGACCTGGGAGCATCCCATCCATCTCTACCTCAAGCGCGCCAAGGCCGCCGAGATCGCGCTCGGCACCCCGGGCGACCACAAGGAGGCGCTGGCCTCACTCGCCGACGTGCCCGGGCCTGAGGGAGGTCAGCAGTAGGTCGGCGAAGTGCCGGCCCACCTGGGCGCCGGTCAGCGGCCCGTCCGCGTGGAACCAGGTGCCCAGGTGGTGCACGGAGCCGAAGAAGTAGTCGACGACCAGCTCGGCCGGCACCCGGTCGCTGAACACGCCCTGGCGCTGCCCCTCGGCCACCAGGGCGCGGAAGCGCTCGTGGTAGCGGCGGCGCTCGGCCCGCACGGTCTTCTGCGTCTCGGGAGCCAGCAGGTGCATCGAGCGGAAGAAGATCTTGGAGTCGTCGAGGTTGGCGGTGGTGGTCTCCACGACGTCGGCGGCCGCCGCGTGCAGCCGCTCGGTGAGCGTGCCGGGGCCGTCGGCGATCCGCGTCAGCCGGTCCATCTGCATGCGCAGCACGCGGGCGTAGATCTCGTGCAGAAGATCATCTTTTGAGTCGAAATAGTGGTACATGGCGCCCTTGGTGACGCCGGCCGCGACCACGATCTCCTGGACGGACGTTCCCTCGAAGCCGCGCTCGGCGAACAGGCGCGTCGCCTCGCCGAGCAGTCGCTGGCGTACCGGTTCTTCCTTCACAAGTCCCCCTTGGTCACCCGCAAAGCATACCGAGTGGGCATACCGACTGGTCGGTTGATGGCCTCATGGGTGCTATTTCCGTCACCTTAGGGTCCCCTTGCTTTCCATGGGGTATTACTTGACTTGGCGAGGGATCTTCGGCGTGGCAGATCCTGGTGGTACCTACTCATTCGGGGAGTTTGCCGTGCCTGGTGGCTCTATCTACGTGCAGCAGGACGAGAAGTTCACAGGGGCTTCGCCCCAGTGGTACTACGAGAAGTACTGGCGCGAAGGGGCCAAGAGCCGGACGCGGTCCAGGGCGATCAAGGCGGTCGTCGGGTTCGCCGTCGGCATCGGCCTGGCACTGCGGTTCGGCGTCGACTACAGCGCCCTGTGCGGCCTGGCCGGTGCGGTGATCGCGGCCGGCGCCGACTGGTGGTGGCACTGGCGCTCGTTCCGCGCCACCGCCGTCTGGCGCGGCAAGCGGCGCGGCGAGACCATCACCGGGCGGAAGCTGCGCCGCTCGCTCCTCAGGCACGGCTACAACGTCCTCGACGGACGGGCCATCAGGGGCCAGGCGTCCATCGACCACCTCGTGATCGGCCCCGGCGGCGTGTGGATCATCGACAACGAGTCGTGGAGCCCCGACACCGAGATCGCCTCGTACGCCGGGCGGCTCTTCTTCGGCGAGAAGTACGGCACCAAGGTCGCCAAGCCGCTGATCGAGGCCGGCGACGCGTTCGCCGAGCTGCTGACCAAGGAGACCGGCATCCCCGTGCGCATCACGCCGCTGCTCGCCGTCCACTGCGGCCTGCTGCCGCGCGGCGGCGTGCTGACGGCGGAGGGCCTCACGCTGCTCAAGCCGCGCCTCGCGGCCAAGCAGATCAGGTATCGCGAGGAGGCCGTGCTGACCGGCGAGCAGATCGAGGTGCTCACCAGGACGGCCGCTCGGGAACTCCAACGTTCCTGATCTCCCGTTTCCTTGACTGGGAAATCGAACCGTGGTGACATCGGTGTGCCGAGCACCGATCATTGCCGACTCCGGCCTGCCCCAAGCACGTCCGCGCTGGTAGCGCCGATTTCGGCATGCCTGTCACCCCGGGAGACACGATGCCGCCTCGGAATCCGTCGTACCGCGTGCGTTCCCGGCTGAACCGAGCGGCGCGACCTGCGCGTACAGCGGGTTGAGCGGACAGGAGCCGATCTACCGGATCGGTCGTGACGAGGACGAGAGCGTGCCGATCATCGTGAGCGAGGAGGTCGCCGCCGCCCTCCAGCCGGAGGCGACGGTGGTGCTCGCGGTGCGCTCGCCGCACCCCGTGCACGACGCGCTCAGGTCCGCGCTGTTCGACATCGCCGCGCTCAACGGCGGCTGGCCGGCCGCGCACGACAGCTCCGACAGGGACGGCCCCAAGTACGTGTCGGGCCCGGTTCCGGTGCCGGGAGGCGGGCTGGTCCTGCTGGACGTCGGCTGGACCCCGGTGGACCTGCTACGCACCATCCCGGCGCTGCTGGCCCGCAGCCTGCGCGCCGCCGGGATCAGCAACGCGTCCGTGGAGCTGCCGCCCCGCATCGGCGCCCGCTACGCCGCGGCCCAGGAGCGTGGCCCGGCGGCCAGGGCCTGGCTGCGCGGCCCGATGTCGTTCTCCCCGGGCCTCGGCTCCTCGGTGCCCGGAAACCCGCCGCCGCTGGTCTCCACGGCCGGGTGGTTCCTCGACGTGGCGGGGGAGTGGCTGCGCGAGCGCGGCGACCCCCTGGGCGTGATCGTCTCCGTGGAGACCCCGCTCACCTGGGACACCGTCGCCGACACCGCCGCCGCCGTGCTCGCCGCCGGCCAGCCGATGGCGGTCGTCACCGGCGACCTCACCGCGGCCGGAGCGGTGGCGCGGCCGTACGGGGCGGTTCCGGAGGCGTCGCTCACCGAGGCCAGGCCCGGCTGGGACGGAACCGACGTCGCCGCCGCGATGCTGGCACAGCGCCAGGTGCTGCGCGCCGCCGCCGACAACCTGGTCTGGGCGGGCGTCGCCGCCGGCCGTACCGCCCGCTACCTGCTCGAACCCCGCTGGGTTCCGGACGGCGTCGGCGACAGGCCGGACGTCGAACTGCTCGGCGACCTGGCGGTCCCCGACGCCCTCTGGTACCAGATCCTGTCCGCCGGCCACCTCGACCGCCTCGGCGGACCGCCGCCCGGCGCGGTCGAACTGCCAGGAGGACGCGTCGAGCTGACCGTCGGCGACCCCGAACAGTGGCTCCCCGGCCACCCCGACCGTCCCGCGCTGCTCACCCGCGCCCGCGACCTGCTCGCCCCCTGCCTGCTCGACCCGGCGGAGGCCTTCTCACTCAGCCGCGAACGCATCGGCCTGCTCAGCCGGCAGAGCTGACCTCAGGCCGGCGTCTCGATGAACGCGGCGAGCTGACCTCAGGCCAACGTCTCGATGAACGCGGCGAGCTGGGCGATGTTGCGGCACTCGTGCATCGGGACGACCGCGCCGTAGTCGGAGGCGATCGAGTCGCCGGTGTCCCACTGCCGCCTGGGCTCCGGGTTCAGCCAGTAGGCGTGGCGGCACCGGGCCGTCAGGGACTTCAGCACGTCCAGGGCCGGCGGCTGGTAGTTGGACCGGGCGTCGCCCAGGATGAGCAGGGACGTCCGCGGGCCGACGGCCTCGCCGTACCGCTCGGCGAACCGCTCGAACGCGTAACCGTAGTTGGTGCGTCCGAACCGGACCATGTCCGCCTCGTTCGCCAGCCTGGTCACGGCCTCGACCACGTCCGCGCCGGGGGTGAAAAAGCGGGTGATCTCGTCCACCGTGTCCACGAAGCCGAACGCGCGCACCTTGGTGAACTGCTCCCGCAGCGCGTACGTGAGCAGCAGCGTGAAGTGCGCGAACGAGGCGACCGAGTCGCTGGCGTCGCAGAGGACGACCAGCTCCGGCTTGTGCGGGCGCGGCGGACGGAAGTGGGTGGCCAGCGGGACGCCGCCGCTCTGCAGGGACGCCCGCACGGTCCTGCGGAAGTCCAGCCGCCCCCGCCTGCCCTTCCTGTGCCTGATCGTCAGGCGCGCCGCCAGCCGTCTGGCCAGCGGGTGGACCTCGCGCCGCAGGGCCGTCAGGTCCGCCTTGGTGACGCGGAGGAAGTCCAGCTGGTCGAGCGGCGGGCGCACGGCCGAGCGGCTGATCCGCTCGACCCCGGAGTCCTCGGCGATGCGCCGTCGCACGTCGGCGGCGACCGCGTCCTCGAACCTCCTGATCCCGGACGTCACCCGCTGCCGCGCCGCCTTCTCCGCCAGCCCGCCCCGCTCCTGGCCGGCCAGCAACTGCTGGAGGAGCCCGGCCATCAGCGTCTCCGGCGACAGCGCGCGCAGGACGCTGTAGGAGAACCAGTTCTGCCGCCCGGGGCCGGCGGGCTGGCGTCCGAAACGCTCGACCATGGCCCGCGCGAACTCCCGCATCTCGGGGACGTCGCCGCCGGTCAGCAGCCGGGCGAGCCGGTCGCGCAGCTCGGGCACGGACGCCTGCGCGAGATCCGGCCCGGCTTCCGGCCGAGCCTCCAGGCCGGTGGTGGCCGCCGGGAACCACAGGTCGAACAGCACGTCGAACACGGGCCGGTAGGCCGGCTTCTTGACCAGCGTCGCCGCGTACGCGGCCCGCAGCGACTCCCGCTCGGCCAGCTCGATCACCAGCATCGCCCGCGCCGCGTCCAGCCCCTCGGCCAGCGACACCGGCAACCCGGCCTCCCGCAACGCATGCACGAACCCGACATGCCTATCGACCAGCGACACGCGCCCTCCCACAGATCTCAGGCCCCGGATCTCAGGACAGGCCGAGTTCCTTGACCGCCCGCGTGTGGTCGGAGGCGTGCTTGAGCACCACCCCGAGGGTTCCCGCCACGGTGGCCTCGTCCAGCTCCTCGCGGCCCAGCGCCAGCAGCGTGTTCGCCCAGTCGACCGTCTCGGCCACCGACGGCGCCTTCTTCAGCTCCAGCGCCCGCAGCGTGGCGACGGTCCTGGCGAGCTGCTCGGCCAGCTCGCCCCTGATCGTCGGCACCTGGCTGAGGACGATGTCCCGCTCGCGCTCCGGCGTCGGATACTCGATGTGCAGGTACAGGCAGCGCCGCTTGAGCGCCTCCGACAGCTCGCGGGTCGCGTTGGAGGTGAGCAGCACGTACGGCCTGCGCACGGCGGCGATGGTTCCCAGCTCCGGAATCGTCACCTGGAAATCCGACAGCAGCTCCAGCAGCAGCCCCTCGACCTCGACGTCCGCCTTGTCCATCTCGTCGATGAGCAGCACGGTGGCCGCCTGTGCCCTGATCGCCTTCAGCAGCGGCCGCTCCAGCAGGAACTCCTCGGTGAAGATGTCGTCGTCGGCGCTGGTGGCCTGGATCCGCAGCAGCTGCTTCTTGTAGTTCCACTCGTACAGCGCCCTGGCCTCGTCCAGCCCCTCGTAGCACTGCAGCCGCACCAGCTCGGCCTCCGTCGCCATCGCCACGGCCTTGGCCAGCTGCGTCTTCCCCACCCCCGCGGGGCCCTCGACCAGCAGCGGCTTGCCCAGCGCGGCGGCCAGGAACACCGAGGTGGAGATGGCGTCGTCGGACAGGTACCCCACGGCGGCGAGCCGCTCGGTCACGTCGGCGGGAGAGGCGAACATAGTGCTCCTGTCTGCGAGGCGACGGCGTGCGGCCGAACTTTATTCTAGCCAGAGAGAGGCGACAGCTACCGATTCGACCAGGATGCCGAGGACCGGTATATTCATCTCGGCAAGCGCCGCTAGCTCAGTTGGTCAGAGCAGCTGACTCTTAATCAGCGGGTCCGGGGTTCGAGTCCCTGGCGGCGCACCAGCAAGAAACCCTAGGTCACGTGACCTAGGGTTTCTTTGTTCATGGGCAGCCTTGACAGCGGGCTCCCGCTCAGGCGCGCTCGCTGGCTGCTCGAGCGACCCTTGACCGGGTGACCGGCAGGAGCTCTTCAACAGGGTGATGACCTCCTCGAGTCTCGACCGCGAGCTCCACCTCCCAGACGGCGAGCCCGAGCAGCTCACGAACCCTGTTCCGGCCCACTCCGCGCGCCATGCTGCCCACCTTTCTCGCCAGGGGTGTCGCTGAGAAGTCTGCCGGCGCTCTCCGACAGTTGCCGGAGAGTGCCGCAATCGCTCGGCCGGGGGTTGTGCGCGTTCATCGGTGGGCGTCCCGGCGGAGAGGTTTTCGGCGGGCGGCTAGCCGTAGAGCTGATGGCAGGCCTGGTTGCGGACGCGGAACTCGGCGCGGGACGGCGGGAACAGCTCGTCGCACTTCGAGGGGATCAAGGAGGACGGCTGGCTGTCGGTGCCGTCTTCCGGCTCCTCGCCCCCGGTCTCTCCCGCGCGGCTGACAGGGGTCACAGCCCCGCTCTCGTGTCGCTGACGTCGCAAGGCCGGGGGCGCGGCTCGGTGACGTCTCCCCGATGACGTCGCCTCGCTCTTCGGCGCTGCGGGACTCGAACCGGCCGTGCGGGGTGCGAGCCTCGACGGCCTCCCGGGCACGAGCCTCGGCCGTGTGTTGGGCGCGCGCCTGAGCGTCGGCGGCGTCCTGGACACAGCCCCGGGGGCGGGGACGAGCCTCGGTGGCATCCTGGACACGGCCGAGCGCTCGGCCACGTCCGGGCGAGGCGCGGGCGCCGCCGCGGCGCTCGTTCCAACCGCGGCGGCTCCTGTTCCAGCGGCGGTGCCTGTTCCGACCGTGCCGACACCTGCTTCGGCTGCGGCGGTGCCTGTTCCAACCGTGCCGACACCTGCTTCGGCCGCGGCGGTGCCTGTTCCACGGGAGGGGCCGTCCGTGCCCTGGGCGCCCGACCAGAGCCCCAAGGCCACGCAGACCAGGAAGCCCGCGGCGACCGCCGGCCCGGTCAGGCACCTCCAGCCCCGCGGCATCGCTCGCCTCGGCGGGGTCGGGGTCGAGTATCTGCGCCAGCCGAACGACTCGAACTCGCCGAAGGGCATGACCGGCTCCCCGAAGCGCAGGCCGGACGACTGCTGCCGTGGCCGCCAGGTCCCTTCCGGTGCGGGGGTGAGGTGGTCATGGTCATCGTGCATGGCTCTCCCTGATCAATACCCGTGCATGCCAGGGTGTCGCAGCGTCGCGCGGTCCGGTGGAAACGACTCGGCATCGCGGGCAATGCGCAGGGAAACGACCCCGGTCTGGCGGGGGCCGAAGGCGGATGAATGTGGGCCCGCCGACATAACGGTCAGGTCACGTTGATGGTCCGTCGTTCCGAGCGCGGCGGTGGTCAGACAAGCAGGCTGGAGCGGTCGTCTGGCGGGAAGCGCACGTTCGGCGCCGCCGGTCTGATCTCTTGACGGTCTCCGGCATCCATGTCTAGATCAATCCGGATTTGACGGAGAACTGCGGAGGTCGAGCATGGCGTCGAACCCGTGACAGCCCAGCAGCCCCCTACGTCCGAAGAACGCGCGGGCCGTCGTGCTCGGGCGGTGAAGATCGCCGCCGTGCTCGCCGGTGTCCTGCAGCTGATCCTCGCGGCCGTCGTGATCGGTATCCCCGGCTTCTCCACCACCCTGGACGCGATCGCCATCCCGGACGACGGCACCGCCTCGCCCTCGTCCGCGCCCGCCATCCACCGGATGGCCTCCTCCGTCCCCGCACGGCGCGCCCTCCCGACAGCCGATCCCGCCTCGACCATCCGGCCGACGACGTCACCGACGCACGGACCGTTCCCTACGCGAACCCGGCATTCCTTCCGCACCCCGTCGCCCGAGCGCACACCCGCGACGGCCGTCCGGACAAAGCCGCTGGTCAGCGCCCCCGCAACCCGCTCCCACCACAAGGACCCGCCCACAGGCCACGACGTCCCGGACGCCGACCAGGAGCACACGCCCCCTGGGCGCACCAAGGAGCCGCCCGGCCAAACCGCAGCGGAAACCCACGGCCCCAAGAGCGCGACTCCTCGAGGAACAGACCGACAACCAGCCGAGCACCACGACGATCCGTTCGACGACGTTCGTGGAAGGCGCAGCCGGCGCTGATCCCACGGACGACGAGGTAGCCCGGTGGACTGCTCTGAGAGGGCGTCGCGAGATCGGACGGACATGCGGAGTCTCATCAGGCAGAATGCCAGCTCGCTGGTCCCTCATTGAGGAGGCTGAATGTGGTGATGCTGCTCAATCCCTACATCTCGGGCCAGGCTGAAATTGAGACGAACTATGACAGGTCATCATCAGATGCCCACTAAGTTGGCGGTTCGCGAGTTGATGTCCCTTTCGTCGCTGAGGTTGTCAGCCAGCGGAGCGCCTTCGCGTGCCCGCCGTCGAGCCGCCGTGTGTGACGGCCGGGTCGTGCCATGCGTTCCTTAGTTGCTGAGTGCGTACATCTGGCTATTGCTTCCGATGGCGAATGCCTGGAGCCCCCCGGTGCCGCGGTTGTCCATGCGCTTGGTCCACGTTGCTCCACTGCGCTGCCAGAGGTGGCCGCGGGTGCTCTGGGCCCAGATGTTGCCGAGGCCGTCGATGGACAGTGCCGTGCCCTGTCCGCCGGTGTCGTTCCATGCCCCGTTCGACCACTGCATGATCTCGCCGTTCGCGGCGGTGGTGATGGCCACCGTGTTGTTGGCGCCGGCGGCGACTGTGGCGGCGGTCTGCCCCTGAGAGCGCGCCGTCCAGGTGCCGTTCGCGTACTGCCAGGGGGTGCCGGTGGTGCTGACGGCCCAGATGTCGCCGTTTCCGCTTACCGCAACGCTCTTGCCCTGCCTGCGAGTTGCCGTCCAGGTGCCGTTCGCCCTGATCCAGATGTCGCCGTTGTTGAGGATGACGGCGACGGTGCCGTTCCGGCCAGCTGCCACGTCCGTGATGGCCGCGCTCTGGCTCGGCCCGGGGACGGGATCCCATCGCGACCCGTCCCACTGGTAGAGCAGGCCGGCGGCGGTCACCACCCAGACGTTGTCCGACCCGTCGACGGCGAGCTTGACGCCGGCTCCGTCGCCGCCGAGCTGCGCCTCGAGACCACTGAAGTCGCCGCGCACCTTGTGGACCCCCCACTGATCGGCGACGGTCACCAGCTTCGACAGGGCGGTGTCCGTGGTGGCACGCCGTGCGGTGAAGCCGGCGAAGTCGGTCTCGGCAGCCGGATTCCACAGCTGGGCCGCGATCGGCGGGGCCGCCAGCCGGGCGGGCGTCAGGCCGTTGGCGCCGTTGTAGCCCCAGGAGGCGATCGAGGCGCCGGCGACGCGGCTGGTGGGGGCGACGGTGACGCCGTTCGACGTGTACTTGCTGAAACCGTAGAGGCTGGCCTGCGGGGCCGCGTAGTCGTCCCAGACCGGCGCGACCAGGTACAGGGGGACCCAGCCGGCGTTGATGACGGTGAACCCGTCGGCGACCTGCTGGTCGAAGCGGTAGAAGGAGTTGTCCCAGTTCTCGACGATCACGCCGTGGTTGATCTGGCTCTGGATGTCGCGGCTGAAGCCTTCCCAGACGATGGAGGTCTTGCCGCGGCCGGTGATGTAGCCGTCCAGGTCGTTGATGAACGAGGCGAAAGCCGAGCCCGAGGCGGTGCTCTCGTCCGCGCCGAAGTGGAAGTAGGGCGTGTGGGTGAACACGTCGAGCATCTCGCCGATGATTGTCTTCACGGCGGCCCGGGCGCGCGGCGACGTGACGTCGATGGTGGCCTTGGTGCCGCCGAACACTGCGGGGTACAGCGTGACCATCTTCATCGAATGGCCGGGCACGTCGAGTTCGGGGATGATCGACACCCCGCGCGCCGCCGCATACCGGTCCAGGGCGGTCAACTCGCTCAGGGTATAGGCCGGATGGCCGCTGGCGTTCTGAGCCGACAGGTTCGGGTAGGCGGTCGACGGGAACATGAAGTTCTGGTCGTCGGTCAGGTGCAGGTGCAGATAGTTGATCTTGTAGAGGTGGCAGAGCTCGATCTGGTTCTGGAGATCCGCGATCGACCAGTACCCGCGAGCGGTGTCGATCATCAGCGACCGGTAGGCGGTGTCGGGTGCGTCGGTGATCATCATGCCGGGGATGGTCCGGTGGGCTTGGAGCATCTGGAGCAGGCTGGCGGAGGCGTTGGCCAGGCCGTTCTGATCGCCGGCGGAGAGCGTGACGATGCGGTCGACGGTCAGGGTGTAGGAGCCGTCGTGCGAAGTGCCGGTCTTGGTGATGGCGATGTCGCCTGGGGTAGGTGTGCCCCCGGCTGCGAGGGAGGGTGCCGTGCCGGTGACCAAGGCGACTTGCTGTGCGAGAGCGGTGGCGTACTCGTCCAGGCCCAGGTCACTCGGGTAGACGATCCGGCTCGCCGGCGTGATCGAGGCGGCGGCGCCGGTATGGGCGACGGTCCGAGGCGCCGGGATGATCACATCGGCGCCCGTGGCTGCTGCCACGGCCGGCTCAGCGGGCAGGACGGCCGCCGACTGTAGGACGGTGACGAGGGTGGCCGGGGCGAGGATTGCTGCGAGGCGTTTGCTGGCGAACTGGGTCACTGGGTCTCCTATCGGAAGGGTGTGCAGGTGTTCGGTGGCGCCGCCGATGAACTCTCGGCCGCGCCCGGGCCAGAGAAAGCCGGGGGCGCCGCCGCAGGTCGATGGCCGGCGAGGTTCGCGCCTGCGCATGCAGGGCTGTTACGGCTCGCTGCGCCTCGAGGGCGCGGCCACCGTTTGCGGCGGCCGCGAACTCGGGCGAGGAGAGCAGAGGCCCGCTGCGGGAGGGGCCGTCCGAGTGGCAGGCCTTGTCGAGCGTGTGAACGGACTCTGCGTCATGGGGCCGAGGCTAGGTACGGGCTCGGGGCGCCGCGTTCCCGTTCCTCCGCCGTAAATTCATGGTGAATCGCTGTGACCGGGAGGCGTGCTTCTGGATGCCGTGGGCGAGATGCCGTGGTAGCGGCGGAAGACGGTGGCGAACCGCTGTGAGGAGGAGAACCCTAGAGTGTGGGCCACAACCGTGATCGACACTGCCGGGTCTCGTTGCAGCCACTCGCGCGCGTACTCGGTCTTCCGGCGCAGGAGGTAGTCCTTGGGGCTGGTGCCGCTGGCGGCGCGGAACGCCTCGTAGAACTGGCTCGTGGACAGCTCGGCCATGGCGGCGAGCTCTGCGGGAGTGATCGGGTCGGTGAGATGTTCTTCGATCCACGCCAGGACTCGGGTGATGCGGTGGTGCGGCCATGCCGCAGGTGACGATCCGGCGCTGGTGAACCCACGGGTCAGCTCCAACACCGCCGAGGCGAGCGTGTGCTGCAGCAACGCGTCGTTGATCCAGTCATGGGCGCGGTCAGCGAGGGCCAGCGCCCGCTCCAGGCTGTCGCGGGCCTGGTCCGTCCCATCGGCGGTCAGCTGCCCGGTCGGGGCGGCGAGCAGGTGCAGCGCCCGATGAAGCGCGTTCGGGCTGGGCTGTGCCGTGACGCGGGCGATGAGCCAGACCAGTGAACCGCGGGGTTCGGCCGCCAGGCCCGTGCTGTAGACCGCGCCGGGCGGGACACGGATCGCCTGGCCGGGGCGTGCCGGGTGGACCGTGCCGTCGATGTCGAAGGAGAACGTGCCGCGGACCGGCAGCGCGACCACCAACAGGGTGCGATGCCGGTCTGGCGGACGGGGAACATGAGCGTGCAGGTATCGATAGCGGCCCAGGGCCAGCAGCGGTGCGAGGCCGCGCCCGGCCAGGTCCACAACGGTGCGTTCAGCGCTCTGTCCGAGGTTGACCTCGTCGTTGAAGGGCAGCGTCACGGTGGTCGTTCTCCGGCTATGGTTCAGGAAAGCCGATGGTGCCATGACCGGCCGAGCCTGCACAGCCCAGACCTCGCTCCGCGATCAGGCGGAACGGGGCGCTACTGCGGCCTCCGGGAGGTGGCGTGCCGAGGTCCGCCGTGGCTCAAGGTGTTGGGCCAGCCCGGCCGCGTCGTCGGCCCCGTAGCGCCCCCATCAACCGGCCGTCCGAGTCCAGCAGGGCCACCGAGGTCGACAACTCGCCGACCACGAGCGTCTCGTCACGGAAGGCCAGGCAGCTCGGCCTGCGTAGACGATCCGCGAAAGTCCCGATGAGCTGCCCTTCCGGATCGAGGTTCACCAGGCGGTCGTTCTCCCGATCCGCCAGAATGACCCGACCGCCGTCCTGAACCATCGCGTGCGGGCAGCGCAAAGCGCCGTCCTGGCTAGCCGGTGCGATCCCCAGAAAGTCCCCGCTGGTGCTGTAGCGGTGCACCAAGCCCGCACCGTAGCCGTCGCTCGCCCACACCTGGCCGAAGTCGGGCAACGGGAGCACGGCGGTCGGCTCGAAGAGCTGGCTCTCGTGCCGCCGTCAGCGCGCGGCCGCGTTCCGCACGGTCCGTACGTTGTCCTTCAGACCGTGGTCCATCCCCTTCTCCCGCTCCAGCCGGACCATGTCCGCCGGGCGGTAGTTGAGGATGTACGCGCGCCGGTGTCCATCGGTCGTGTTGCCGCGGGAGTAGTGAAGCGTTCCGCCCGCGTGGGCTGCCGCGTGGCCAGGAGTCAGCGGCACCGGCGTGGCCCCGGGCTCGTCCTCCGAGCACTCGCACTCGAGCGCGCCGCCACCGGCGCCGACCGGCCAGTGCGCCCGAATCGGGGTCTCGTGCGAGCCGCGGACGTACCACATGCAGCCGTTATCCAATATCGACTCGTCCAACGCGACCCAGATCGAGACGGCCCGGGTGTCGGGGAGATCTACCCAGTAGGCGGCGTCCTGGTGCCACGGCGTCGGCATCCCAGTGTGGGGTGCCTTGTCGATCAGCATGTCGAAGTCGAGAACGGCGTCGTCACCGATCATCTCCCGGGCCAGCGCGAGACCCCGTTCGTGCAAAGGGAGCTCCAGCAGCGGAGGGTAGAGCGCGGAAGGCCACATGATCTGGGTGATGTTCTCGGCGGCACCGTCGCTGTGGGCGCTGCCCGCGCCGAGGTCGGAGCGCTTGTCACCACAGTAGATCTCGCCGGTCAGAAACCGGTCGTAGATCGCCCGGTACAGATCGACCTCTGCCGACGAAAGCAGCTCACCGATGCGGGCATAGCCGTCCTCGCGGAAGATCGCGGCGCGGGAGGAGATTGGGTTGGTTGCCATGCGCTCAAGCTAGGTCGGCGGGGCGCGGACAGGCGTTCCCGTACCGCCGCCATAATTCTGGCGACGTCCGACACCCCAGCCGCCCCAGATCCCGCACGGGCATCCCAGGAGCACGGTCGCGTGCTCGTCCGCGCCGGTGAACGCACTCGAACAGTCCTCGGTCGTGGCGAACTGCCTGATGAACCGCGAGCGCCGGCTGCCCGGCTACAACCGCGAACTGGGCGTCGACGTGCTGGACGTGCTGCGGCGCCGCGCCGGGAGGCCGGTGCGCTGGCTCGACCTGTGCTGCGGGACGGCGACCGCGCTCGGCGAGGCCGCGCACCTGGTGGGAGACGGCGTCGAGATCGTCGGCGTCTCCGCGGGCCGCCGTCTCACTGCGGACCTTCGCTCCCGAGGGCTGGACCACGACCGGCGGACCCGGCGGATCCGCTGCTCAGGCCGGCGCGTCTTCGAGTTTCCGTACCGGTATCTGGGCGCCGATGATCAGGCCGGGCCGAACTACACCGGTCAACCCGCTGTCACCTCGTACTACACCTCCCGCGAAGGTCTGTGACAGATCCGGTAAGTTCGCCGAACGTCATCTTGATAACGGAATTTACCCGATTAATGGACATTCGGACGGTGGCTGTCTAGACTAAGTTCGGCCACATGTTTCCGATGTGCTGCGACGCCGGGGGGCCGCGTTGGGCTTTCAGCGAATCAGAGACAACTTCGAGCTGGTCGCCAAGTACGGGGATGGCGTGCCGTTATATCTGTTCTCCGACATGTTCATGCGGGCGCCGAATCTCCGCGAAATGTTTCCGGTCAACATGAAGAGCCAGCGCGAGCGCCTCATGACCGCGCTCGCTTTCGCGGTGGAGAATTCCGGGAACATTGTCGAGATCACGCCGTACCTGCACCAGTTGGCCCGTAGTCACCGGAAGTTCGGCACCGAGCGTGAGCACTACGCGCAGTGGGCCGCCAGCGTGGTGAACACCATGGAACGCTTCTCCGGCAGCGCCTGGGACGAGGGGCTGGAGCGGGAGTGGCGGGAGTTCCTGGCCGTGCTGGCGCAGGCCCTGGCCGACGGCGCCCGCCAGGACTCGACCGTCAGGCCGCCACGCTGGTCCGCCGAGGTGATCAGCCACGAGCGCAGGACGATCGACACGGCGGTGTTACGCCTGCTCGTGGGCGAGCCGTTCCCGTACGTCCCCGGCCAGTCGGTGCCCGTCGAGGTCGGGCAGTGGCCGAATATGTGGCGATATTATTCGATGGCAAATGTGCCACGGCAGGACAACACCATTGAGCTTCACGTGAAAGCCGATGGAGCGGTGAGCCAGACCCTGGTCAGAAAGGTGCAGGAAGGCGACGTCGTCCAGCTCGGCGCACCCGTCGGAACTCTCACATTAAATCCGAACACAGGACGAAATATCCTGCTTGTTGCCGGTGGCACTGGATTTGCTCCGATAAAGGCAGTTCTGGAGCATGTGACCAGGTTACCGGTGCCCCCTTGGGTTTCCCTGTTCGTCGGCGCGCGCGAACCCGACGGGCTCTACGACTTCGACATCCTGCGCACCTGGGCCGAAAGGTACTCGTGGCTCAGCGTCAGGGCCGCCCTGTCAGAGATCGACGACCAGGACGTCGCCACGTCCGGAACGGTGAGCGAGGTCATCAGCCGCTACGGGCGGTGGGACGGGTACGACGCGTACGTGTGCGGCCCGCCCGCCATGGTCGAGAGCACGGTGAGCGTGCTGCGAGGAAACGGATTCACCGACAACCGCATACGACTGGAGAGGTTCGCGAGCGCGGTCGCGCCGTCACAGAGGTTCGCCACATGAATGACCCGATACAGCAGTTCCACGTCACGTCCGAGAACGGCAACGGCAACAGCAACGGCGCGGGCGACAACGAGGTCGCGCGGTGGTACGAGCCCGGCGAGGCGACAGGTGGCTCATGGGAGGAGCCGCAGTGGGACGAACCGCAGTCGGCGGAGCCGTCGAACGGGGAGTCCGCTGAGCGGCTCACGCCCGCGCAGCTCAGGGCCGTGGTCTTCAGGCGGGCCCCGCTGGGCAAGCGAGGGCTGGACGAGCACCAGGTCAACAACCTTCTCGACCGGGTGGAACAGGAGCTGACCCTGCTCACCCGGGAGAAGAACGCGCTCGAAGCGGAGCTCACGCTCCTGCGCGACTCCGTTTCGGCCCCGTCACGAGCGCCGTCCCAGGCCCTGTCACAGGCCCCGTCGGCGACTCCACAGCCCCAGCAACAGCACGAAGAGATCGAGGCGACGGCGCCCGTCAGCAGAGGGGCCAGGCTGGCGCGGGTCGAGCCGGGCCACGCCGAGTCGCAGTCGGTGGCGAGCCGGGTACAGGAAGCGCACGTGTACGCGGCCAGCCTGCTGTCGCAAGCCCAGCAGACCGCCGACCAGTACATCGAGGACGCCCAGCGCTACAGCCGCGAGCTGATCGAGGACGCCCGCCGCAGGCGAGGCGAGCTGATGGCGAAGGCGAACGCCGAGCAGGGCACGGCGGCGGGCGCGGAGTCGTGGGAACGGGAGGCCGCCCGGTTGCGCGCCGCCAACCGCCAGTACCGCGGCAAGCTGCGCGACTACTTCGAACTGCTGCTGATGAACCTCGACGAGTGGGAGACGACGGAGGACATCGGCGCCTCACCGGAGATCACCGAACTGCCGCACTGACCCGTCGGGCGAGGCGGCGTCTCACGGGGCGCCGGGGGCCACGGTCGGGGAACGCGGGCCGCTCGTTGAGTGCTGAGGGGCCACGGTCGGCGGACGCTCGTCGGGTCACTGACCGGTGAGGGCCACGGTCGGCGGGACGCGGGCCGCCCTCAGCGCCGGGTAGATGCCGGCCAGCGCGCCGATCAGCACCGTCGTGCCCAGCGCGCCGCCGAGCGCCCACAGGGGCACCACGGCTGGAAGGGAGTTGATCTGCGCGTAGCCGAAGGTGGCCAGCGCGCCGAGCAGCACCCCGGCGCCCCCGCCGAAGGCCGACAGGAGCAGCGCCTCGACGAGGAACTGGCTGCGCACCTGGCCTCTGGTCGCGCCGAACGACCTGCGCAGCCCGATCTCCCTGCGGCGTTCCAGCACAGCGACCACCATGGTGTTGGCCACGCCGACCCCGCCGACGAACAGGGCGACCGCGCCGAGGCCGAGCATCAGCCCGGTGAACGCGCCCGCCGCCGCGGCCTTGGCCTTGAGCGCGTCCGACGGCCTGCTGACCTGGGCCTCGTTCGGGCTCTCCGGGTTGACCGTGCGGGCCAGCACCGCGCGGACGCTCTCGACGGACTCGTCCGACGACCGCTCGTACACGGTGGTCGGGTGCCCGTCGTGGTTCAGGTACTCCTTGGCGGCGGGGAAGCCGACCAGCGCGGACCGTTCGATCTCCTCGGCCAGCGGCATCCTGTCGAGGATGCCGATGACGGCGAACCACCGGTTGCCGATCCAGACCTGCACGCCGGGGCTGGTCAGGCCGAGCCGCTCGGCGGCCACCGCGCCGAGCACCACCGCCGGCTGACGGTCGGTGGCGGCGTTGAGCCAGGTGCCGGCCCGCACCCTGCCGTCGAGGGTGTCGAGCAGGTCGAGGCTGGACGCCTGGACGGTGATGCCGAGGGAGACGCCGCTGGGGATGAGGTCGGTGCGCCGGACGGTGGTGCCCGTCTCGCCGGTCTGGCCGGCCTTGGTGACGCCGTCGATCCGTTTCACCATGTCGGCGGCGGTCTTGGGCAGCTTGGCCTTGTCGCCGAAGAGGCTGTCTCCCGGCTGCACCCGCAGCAGGTTGGTGCCGAGCGCGTCGAGCTGGCGCAGCAGCTGTTCCTGGCTGGAGGCGGAGATGCCGACGACCGTGACCATGGTGGCGATCCCGATGGCGATCCCGAGCGCGGCGAGGATCGCCCGGACGGGCCTGGCCCGCAGCCCTGAGGCGCCGAGCCGGGCGAGGTCCGTCGGCCGCAGCCGGGCGGGGCGCAGCGCTGTCATGACACCTCGGACCTGACCAGGCCGTCGCGTACCCGGATCCGGCGCGGGCAGGCCATCGCCACTTCGGAGTCGTGCGTGATGATCGCGATGGTGACGCCGCCCGCGTTGAGCTTGCGGAAGAGCGACATGACCTCGGCGCCCGCCTCCGAGTCGAGGTTGCCGGTCGGCTCGTCGGCGAGCAGCAGCGGCGGCTCGCCCGCGACCGCCCTGGCGACGGCGACCCGCTGCATCTGCCCGCCCGACAGCTGGTGCGGCCGGTGCGCGAGGCGGTTGCCCAGCCCGACCCGGTCGAGCGCCGCCGCCGCCCGGTCGCGCCGTTGCCTCCTGGACAGCCCGGAGTAGAGCAGGCCGTCCGCGACGTTGTCGAGCGCGGACGAGCCGGGCGACAGGTGGAACTGCTGGAAGACGAAGCCGATGTAGCGTGCGCGCAGCGCCGACAGCTCGCTGTCGGACAGCACGCTCACGTCGTGGCCGGCCACGCGCACCGTCCCGGACGTCGGCCGGTCGAGGGTGCCCGCGATCTGCAGCAGGGTCGACTTGCCCGACCCGGACGGGCCGACGATCGACACCATCTCGCCCCTGCGGACGGTCAGGTCCACGTTGCGCAGGGCGTGCACCTTGCCGTAGCTCTTGCTGACGCCGCGGATCTCCAGGATGTTCATCGGCCCGATACCGAGACCTTCATGCCCTCGGTGAGCCCGGTGCCGCTCACCTCGACCCGGCCGTTGCCGAAGGAGCCGGTACGCACCGGGACGCGCCTGGCGTGCCCCTGCTCGACGATCTCCACGCCGTAGCCGCCGTCGGGCAGCGCGAGCAGGGCCTCCACCGGCACGGTGAGGACGTTCTCCGCCCGCTGGCGCTGCAGCTCCACGGTCACCGGCGCCTCGTCCAGCGAGCCGAGCGACCGGTCCGCGACCTTGATCTCCACCTCGACGGTGGCGCCGCTCTCCTGGTTGTCGGACCGCTTGACGGCCTTGGCGACCTTCGCGACCCGCGAGATCCTGCCGGTGACGCTCTTGCCGGTGGCGAGTTTGACGGTGACCTTCCGGCCCACCTTGGCGATGTCCTGCTTGTCGGCGTCCAGGTTGATGCGGACCAGTCTGTCCGTCGCGGTGACCTCCAGCGCCGGTCGCTGCGGCGCGATCTGGTCGCCCACCTCGACGTTCGTGCCGCTCACTCGTACGGCGTCGGAGAGGAAGACGATGTCGGCGGGCGTCACCTCGCCGTCCCTCTTCATGCCGGTGCGCTTCTGCCACTTCCGCACGGCCTTCGCCGTCGCGCTGGTGAAGCGAGTGTCGACCGTCACGCCCTTGCCGAAGCCGAGGGCGCGGAGGTTGCGTTCGAGCTGCTTGACGTCCGGGCCCTTGCCGACCCCCTGCCTGAGCGTCCGGTAGGCGGGGAGCTTGCCGTACAGGAGGATCCGCGGCTCGCGGTCGACGTGGTAGAGCGCCTCGCCGCGGTTGATGACCTTTCCCTCTGTGGGGAGGCTGGTGATCGTGCCTCCCGAGCCGGCCTTGATCGTGCGGCTGCCGGCGTAGGTGAGTTTCCCGTCGACGCTCTCCTCGTCGACGAGGTCGCCGCGGGTGATCTCCTTGGTGGCCGCGGCCACCGGACGGGCGGTCGGCGTGCCGGCCACCTTCGCCCGCGGGCCGGTGTCGAAGAGCGCGGCCGAGGCGTGGACGCCGCCGGCGGTGACGGCGCTGCCGACGGCCACGACGCCCAGCGCGACCAGGACCCCTCTGAGCCGCCCGTTCACTGCGTGCCGCCCTGGCTCGGCAGCAGCTTCGCGCAGGCCTCCGCGGCCTTCTGGAACTTCGGGTCGTTGGGGTCGAGGCCGGTGTTCTGCTGGGGCGGGTCGGGCACGTCGATGCCCTGCTCCCGCATGCAACGGGCGAACTTGACCAGCTCGTCGCGGGTCTTCGGGTCGTTCATCGGGTTGGGGATCTGCGCCGCGAACTTCTCGCAGGCCTTCACCGCCTTCTGCAGGGTGGCCTGGTCACCCTTGTACTGCCAGGTCTTCTCCTCGGGGGAGCCGGGATCGGGCACGTCGATGCCGTTCTGGCGCAGGCACTGGGCGAGTTTGAGCAGGGCGTCGTTCGGGTCGACCGTGGCCGCGGCCGACGCCTTGGGCGCGGCCGAGGCCGCGGCGGCCGGGGTGCCCGCGATGGCGATCGCGAGGGGGTGCCGCTCGTCCCGCTGGGCGCACCCGGCGACCAGCAGCGAGAGCAGGAGCACGGCTGTCAGGACTCTGCTCATGGCCGTCCGTCCCAGTCGAAGGAGCGCCTGGTCACGAGGTTCACCACGACGGCCGTCAGGAGCAGCCCGGCCACGACGGGCCAGGTGCCGGAGAGCCGGCCCAGGTAGGCGTTGAAGACGAAGTCGTTCAGCTGGGCCAGCGGGTTGTAGTTGGTGATCTCGTAGAACCACGGCGCCACCCCCGCCCACCCCTCGCGGGGCACACCCAGGCCGCTGCCGGCGAACAGCAGCGCGAAGCAGAGCGGGGCCGCCACCCGCGCCCCGGCCGGCGGCATCCGCAGGCCGCCGAGCAGCAGGCCGGTGCTGAAGGCGCAGTACGTCACGATCAGGGTGGCGCCGACGAGGTTCAGCGGGTGCCACGAGCGGGGCAGGCCGTAGATCGCGAACGTCGCCGCGGTGAACAGCGCCGTGGAGGCGACGACCAGCACGCCGGCCGCGATCGCCTGGGCCGCGAGGTACGAGCCCTCGCGCATCGGGGTACGGCGCAGCCACCTGAGCATCCCGCGGGCGCGGCTGTCGGCGACGTGCGTGGTCAACAACGTGATCCCGACCGCCGTCGCGACCGTGCCCGCCATCTCGGGCAGCAGCCTGTCGATCACCCTGACCCCCGGCATGGCCCCGAACTCCAGCGTGGGGAAGGAGAACCCGATGAACAGCACCATCAGCAGCAGGACCGCGAACGGCAGGGCGACGGCGGCGAACAGCGCGAGCGGCGTCCGCACGAGCAGGGTCACCTCGGTGCGGACCAGCGCCCATAACGTACCCGTCATGGCTAGGACTCCAGAGCGGCGGGCTCGCGGACGGCGGACAGGGTGAGGTAGGCGTCCCTCAGCGTGGGAGGGCGGATCGACCAGATCCGGTCGCCGCTCATGGGCGACAGCTCCTGGATCGCCTCCTCCAGCGCCTGCCGCGAGCCGTACAGGTACGTGGAGGTGGCGCAGGGCAGCACGCGCACGTCCCGCAGCCGGTCGACCCGCATGGTCGGCGGCACCCGCAGGACGAAGGTCGAGCCGAGCAACCTGATCAGCCGCGACGGCGAGCCCTCCGCGAGGACCTGGCCGTCGCGCAGCAGCACCACCCGGTCGGCCAGCCTCTCGGCCTGCGCCAGGTCGTCGAGCGTGACGCACACCCCTCCGTAGCCGGTGCGCAGTTCGGAGATCGTCTGCTCGACGCGCTGCCTGCTGCCCTCCTTGAGCCCGGACGTCGGCTGGTCCAGCAGGACGAGTTCGGGGTTGCCGACCAGGGTCAGCCCGATCATGGCCCGTCTGCGCTGGCCCTCGGTCAGGGCCGAGAACCGCTTGGGCAGCAGTGGTTCCAGGTCGAGCAGGTCGACCAGGCGCGCGGGCAGGCCGCGTGTGCCGTACAGGCGGGAGAACAGGGAGACGGCCTCGGCGACCTTCATCCGCGCGGGAGGGCTCTCGTCACGCAGGTTCACGGCCATGCCGGGAGGGCGCCGGACGCCGGGGCCCACCGTCGTGCCCAGGATCTCGACCTGCCCCGAGTCCGGGTCCGCGGCGCCGGCCAGGCACTCCATCAACGCGGTCTTGCCGCTGCCCGGAGGGCCCACGACGCAGACGACCTCGCCGCGCTCGACGGACAGTGACACCTCCTCCAGAGCGGGTGACCTGCTCAGGTCGGTGACACGGAGCAGCGGCGTCATGGGTCCGCTCGCCTGCCGAAACGATCTGCGATCGTGGCGCCCACCTCGAGGTAGGTGTCGCGCGTGTCGGTGCGTAAGAGGTCCAGGTCGACCTCGGAGCCCTGTTCCAGGTGCGGGTCGAACGGCACGCCGATCACGGCCCGGCAGCGCTTGGAGAAGTGCCCCTTGAGCTCCTCGACGTTGACGGCGTTCCTGCGCGGGTTCTTCACCGCCGACAGGACCACGACGGCGTCCCTGGCCAGATCCTGGTGGCCGTGGGCCTGGAGCCAGTCGAGGGTCGCCGAGGCCGAGCGGGCGCCGTCGACGGTGACCGGGCTGACCAGGACGATCTGGTCGGCCATGTCCAGGATGGCGGTCATCGCCGAGTGGAGCATGCCGGTGCCGCAGTCGGTGATCGCGATGGAGTAGAACTGCTCCAGGATCTGGGCGACGGCGCGGTAGTCGTCGGCGTTGAACGCCTCGGAGATCGCCGGGTCGCGGTCGGAGGCGAGCACCTCCAGCCGCGAGGGCGCCTGGGAGGTGTAGGAGCGCACGTCGGCGTAGCGCCAGATGCCGCCGCGGTCGTTGAGCAGGTGGCGGACGGTGGCGGGCGACTCCAGCCGGAGCTTCTCCGACAGGGTGCCGCGGTCGGGGTTGGCGTCGACCGCGATGACCCGGTCGCCGCGCTGGTGGGCCAGGGTGGAGCCGAGCCCGATGGTCGTCGTGGTCTTGCCCACGCCGCCCTTGAGGCTCATCACGGCGACCCTGAAGTGGCCCTGCGCGACGGGCTGCCTGATGCGTTCGATCAGTTCCTGCCGGCGGCGCTCCGCCTTGGAGTCGGGCGGGCGTATCAGGCCGCCGGTCAGCTGGAACACGGCCCTGCGCCAGCCGCCCACAGGGGGTCGCCTGCGCGTGCGCAGCAGCCGGTCGGGGCGCAGGCTCTCGGACGACGTGCTGCCGGGAAACGCCTCTTGGTCCGGCGGCGGGAACACGACCTGGTCGGGCCGGGGTGCCGGTGAGGCGGGCGGCTCGGGGTTCTGTCCGGCGGGCCGCGCACCGTTGGCCTGCCGCTCCGAAACCGCGCGCTCCGCGGCGGCCCGTTCCGGAATCGCGCGCTCGGCGGCGGCCCGTTCCGGGACGGCAGACCCCGGGACGGCAGACCCCGGGGCCCGTTCCGGGACAGCCCGCTCGGGGACGGCTGGTTCGGGGCCGGCGGGGGTCCAGCCGGTCTGGCCGAGGTCGGGAGGGCCTGCCGGGGGCTTCCACGCGGCCGGTTCGGGGCCTGGAGCCGCTGAGGGCTTCCACGCGGCCTGGTCGGGAGCCGCTGGGGGCTTCCACGCGGGTTGGTCGGGAGCTGTCGGAGGCTTCCGGACGGCCTGGTCGGGGGCGCTGAACGCGTCGAAGTGCCCCTGGCGCCGAGGTGGCGCGGACGCTTCCGGCTCGTCCGGGTCCTGCTGCCGCCAGGGCGCGGGCGACGCAGGCGGCGGGTCGACGGCGGGCAGGCCGATGGAGCGGTTGGGCGGAGGGAAACGCATGGTGCGTGTCTGATCCGGATCCAGGACGCCTTCCCCGTTCACCTCGACCGTTATCTGGTCGTCGACATTCCCCTGTAACTGTTCATCCGGCCCGTCGTGCATGCTTCACCCGTCCGCGCTTGACGCGCATATGCCGCTGCCAGATCACCCCACGCATAACAACCTACAAGCGGACTTGTCAAACCTGAAGACCAAATATGTGACCGCCCGTATTTTCGGTTCTATACGGCAAATGTCCAATTTATCCCTTTCGTGAATTTCGTGATTGGTGTGACTCGTGAGATTGCCGCAATTGTTCTGAGACTTTCAGACGCTGGAGTGTGACTGATCCACTCCTCTACGCTTCCTGTGTGTCTCGGAAAGGAAAGACGAATGACACATGACAACGAGTTGGTCCCGGCGATGCCGGGCGGAGTCAGGGCCGTCCAGGTGCTCATGTGGATCGGCGTGGTGCTCGGGGCGATCTCCCTGGTGGTGGGAGTTCTCGGGCTCGTGGCGGTCGCCGCGCTCTCGTCGGACGACGCCATGGCCACCCTCGGCGGCCAGATGCCCCCGATGGGGGTGATGTGGGGCCTGATGGTGATCTCGGCCGTGCTGCTGGTGGCCGAGCTGGTGCTGGTGATCAGGATCCCGCGCCGTCAGGCCGGCACGCGCAACGCTATTATCTGGCTCTTCGCGGTGTCGGCGGTCCTCACCGTCGTCAGCGGCGTGCTCACCGCTTCCTACCTGGGCACCGCGGTCTCGGTCGTCCTGTCGGTGATCGTCATCGCCCTGCTCCTGTCGGGCAGCGCGAAGCAGTACTTCTCCAACTGACCTTCCCCGAAGGCGTACGGCTGGCGCCGGACTATGCAGGAGTCCGGCGTCAGCCGTACACATGAGATGTTAGGTCGCGGCGGCGGCTACTACCGCCACACTCCCGTTCGACTCGTCGACGTACGCCTTGACGGCCTTGCCCGCCCAGTCCTTGTCGATCAGTTCCTCGATCCGCTTCGTCGTCGAAGGGGCGAAGAGCTGCTTGGTCAGACCGCTCCTGTGCGCCACGGCGAGGAGGGCGACGGTCCGGGAGTCGGGCTGCCTGCCACGCAGGGCCTTGCCGAGCCGGTCCCTGATCTCGCGCTCCAGCGTCGGATCCGCCTCCGGATAGCGCTCGACGGGGAACAGCCCCAGGATCCTGCGCTTCTCGGCGCTGAGCGCGCCGCGCTCCGAGAGCCGCTGCAGGTAACGCTTGCGCCTGCCCATCGGGTTGACCTTGTCCAGCCAACGGCGGGGCGGAAGGGCCTTCCCCACCTTGACCATGCGGGCCAGCACGGCGTCCAGTTCAGGGTCGCCGACCGGTCCCTGGTCGGCCACGACCAGGTCCCTGCCTGACAGCCTTACCTTCCCGCGCTCCGCCAGCTCGGCGAGGTCGGCGGCGATGAGACCGATATCGAGAATCATGTTGGAGATCAGCGGCTTACCGTCGTGCTCTCGGTGAGCCAGCAGGACGAGCTCTTCCGCGATGGTCAGCTGTGCTGTGGACATATCACGAGTCTGATTCCCGCGCGCAGGCACGAACAGATCCCGATGTCATCGGCAGAATGTGACATCTATCATGCGGACGCCGTCGAAACAGCCCGGAACCTTCGAGGAAGCCAGAAGGAAGTGGCAATTGTTAGCTTTGCCCCGAACAACTTGAGCGGCTTCGTTCGAGCAGCTCCGCGCCCGGGGGTCGATAGACGGGGAGACAATGACGGCGCTGAAGCAGCAGGAGAAGAGCAGCACAGGTAAACGGGGGAAAGAGGGGATCGCACCGATCGACCTCGACCGGGTTCCCGAGGTCGAGGATTTTCTCGGTCGCAGCGGCTACGGCCGCTTCGACCGTGACACGGTGGTGGCGCCCGTGGGGCGCAACGAGGTGTGGGCGGGCGAGACCGCCGGCGGCCGCAAGGTCTTCGTCAAGCGTCTCGTCGGAGGGGAAGACGTGCTGCCGCGCCTGCGGCGCATGCTCGCCTTCGAGCGCTTCAGGGCGGCCAGGCCACTCCTCACGGACGGCCTCCGGACGCCCGGGTTCCTCGGGGCCGACGAGGACGCCCGTCTCGTGGCGTTCGAGTACGTGGACGGAGCCACGACCGGCGCCGAGTCGATGCTGGACGAGTCGTTCGGCGACGACCTCGCACGGAGCGTGGGCGAGGCGATCGGCCTGCTGCACAGCACCGTCCCGGAAGCCGGAGAGGAGCTGGACGACGGCCCCTTCCCGCTGCCGGACCTGGAGCTGCTGCGCGGGCTGCCGCTGGACATGTGGCACAACCTGAGCTTCGGCGAGCTGGAGACCTGGAGCATCCTGCACGGCGACCCCGAGCTCACGCGGGGGATCGTCGAGCTGTGCGAGCGGGAGCGGCAGGCGCCGAAGACGCCCGTCCACGGGGACTTCCGCGTCGACCAGCTGCTGCTGGACGACGGCGGATTCCTGGTCACCGACTGGGAGGACTTCCGGCTCGGCGACCCGGCCCGTGACGTCGGCGGTTTCGCCGGCGAATGGCTGTTCCGCTCCATCCTGGACATCGTGACCTCGCGCGGCGACGAGGCGGTCTTCGAGCAGGCCGAGTTGACACACGAGTTGGTCATCAAGCGGGGCACGGAGAAGATCGAACGGCTCCGCCCGCGCATCCACAGCTTCTGGCTGGGCTACCTGGCCGCCAGGCCGCGGCTCGCCGAGCTCGACGAGGGGCTCGCGGTACGGGCGACGGCCTTCGCGGGCTGGCACATGATGGACCGCCTGCTCGCCTCGGGATCGCGCTCGGCGAAGCTCTCCGGGATCGAGCGGGCCGCCGCGGGCATCGGCCGGACCGCGCTGCTGACGCCGGAGCGCTTCACGATCGCCCTGGGACTGGAGGAAGAGTGAGCGTCGCGGACCTGACGGTGCCCAGCGCCCTCCTCCCGGTGCTGGACGCGGTCGACGTCGATCTCGACCGGCTCCGGGCCACCGTCGCCGACGTCACGGTCGAGGCCGAGAGCTCGCTGGAGCTGGGGGTCAGACTCGCCCAGACCTGTTACGAGGTCTTCCACTCCGGCAGGCGTCCGGACGGTGACGGGCCGCTCCCGTTCCACATCAGGGACCGGGAGTTCGAACGGGTCCTCGCGGAGCGCGTCCCGCACGCGAGGATGGTGGCGCCGGGTGTCCTGTGCGAGACGGTGGCCGCCGAGGAGGGCTCGATGGTCCTCGTCCAGTGCGGTGGACCGCGCGTCTGGGTGCCTCGGGACAGGATCCTGACCGAGCCGCCGCTCACCCGAGGGCGGACGGTCGACCTGGCCCTGTCGCCCATGCGGCCGGCGCTCTCACCGGGCTTCTTCTTCGTCCACGGCTCGGCGGCGGGCAGCAGGGACGACGTCCTGCTGCGGGTGTACATCCACCTGGCGGACCCGCGACGGGCGGGGGACGTCTGGGCCGGGGTCCTGTCTCACCTGGAGGAGCGAGGGGCGGAGTACCGGGCGAAGGTGCTGTCCTCGCCGCTGCTCTACCCGCGGCGCGACGCGCTCGTGGTCTACCTCGGCACCCCCTCGCACGGGCTCGCGTCCGAGCTCGCCGACCTGGTCGCAGGGCTGCCCGGTGTCGGGGACGAGACGTCCGCGTTCGCCCGCCGGCTGGGGCCGGGGGTGGCGACCGCGTGGGAGCCCGACGACCGGCGGCCGGCCATGAAGGGCATGAGCTTCGGCCAGCACCGGGCGGGCGTGGTCGCCCAGGCGCTCGTGGAGGCCGCGACCGGCGGGGTGACGTTCGCCGAGGCCGTCGCCGCCAAGTTCGCCGAGGCCAACATCGACCCGTGCGATCTCGCACGCAACCGGACCTCGCCTGAGGCGGTTGCAGGGGGCAGGTGCACATGCCCCTTGTTTTCGGTTCAGGCCACTCCCGTGGAAAGGAGGTGAACACCATGACGAAGAGCACCGCCATCATGGAACTGGTCGCGGGTTACGACTCGTACGCGGAGCCGGGCGAGCTGCAGATCGGCGCCGTCTCCGACGCTCCGGAGATCACCCCCGGCATCTGGTTCAGCATCAGGTACTCCGCGCACGTGAGCTCGCTCAAGTGCGCCACCTGGGTGTCGGCCGGCATCAGCGCCGTCACGGGCTGGTTCACGGTCAAGTGACCGTCGTTCACGCGACACCGACCCAGCTAGGTGAATGAGGGGAGGACCAGAGAGTGAACGATGGAGCGAAGGCCGCCAAGACGACGGCCATCATGGAGCTCACTTCGGGTTACGGCGCCTACACCGACGCCTCGGCGATCAGTGTCTCCGCCGGATCCGAGGCGCCCGCCATCACGCCCACGAGCGCCATCACCGCGGTGCTCACCGCTGCAGGCGGCACCTACGCCTTCAGCAAGGCGACTCACGAGATCTGGAACAGGACCTGGCCCTTCGGCTGCTGAAAGGCCGGATCAGGGTGGGCAGGCGAGATATGCAGGGCGCCTGCCCACGTCCCGGCCGGTTGTGTTCGTCACGTCCAGAGGACTTTGATGCACGGATCGAACGGCGACGACCTGGCCGAGATGGCGGATCTGCTCGGACCTCTCGCGATTCGCGTCGCGGCCACGCTGAGACTGGCGGACCACATCGACGGGGGAGTGACGACGGGGGCCGCGCTCGCGAAACAGGTCGGCGCGCATCCCGCGACCCTGAAGAAGCTGCTCCGATACCTGGTCTCCCGCGGGATCCTCCGCTGGGACGAGGACACCGGCTACGGGGTGACCGACCTCGGGGCCCCGCTGCTGGACTCCGCGCCAGGCAGCCTGCGCCAGCGGCTGAGCATGGACGGGCTGATGGGCCGGGCCGATCTCGGCCTGGTGGGCCTCCTGCACACCGTGCGGACGGGCGAGGTCGGGTACACGGCGGCCTTCGGCAGGGACTACTGGGAGGACGTCAACGGGGTTCCCGACGAGGCCAACGGGCTGGGCGGCGAGGCGTCGAACCGCCTGTTCGGCGACGCCGACCTGATCGTCCACGGTTACGACTGGTCGGGTGTGCGCCGGGTGATGGACGTCGGGGGCAGCAACGGCACGCTGGTCATCGAACTCGTCCGAGCCCACGACCACCTGCGCGGCGCCGTGCTGGAACTTCCGGGGATGGCGCGCGCGGCGGCCGAGCGGATCGAGGAGGCCGGCCTGACCGGACGCTGCGAGGCGATCGCCGGCAGCTTTCTCGACCCGATTCCGCCGGGGTTCGACGTCTACGTCCTCTCGGCGATCCTGGCCGACTGGCGGGATCCCGACGCGACCAAGATCCTCCGTCGGTGCGGTGAGGCGGCCGGGCCCGGTGGCCGGGTGCTCGTGGCGGACATGAACATCGTGCTCGACGACTTCGATCCCGACGCGGCGCGGATGAGCCTCTTCCTGACCGGCACGGTGCCGGTGCCCGTGCGCACGACCAGCCAGCTGAAACGGCTCGGCGCGGCCGCGGGGCTGGAGGTCTCGTGGGAAGGCCCGGCGACAAGAATGCGGACACTCCTGGAGTTCCGCCCCCATTGATGGACCAAGGCTAATGACACGCTTCATGGGACGGGTGGGAGAAGTGGAAGAGCAGGCCTCTCAGCCGAGACTCGCGCTCATGCACGAGATGACGGTCGGCAAGTCGGCGCAGGTGGCCGCGATCGTGGCGCTCGCCCTGCTGTCGGCCGCGACCACGCTGGCGTTACCCCTGATCGGCGGGGCCTTCGTCGCCGAACTCCAGAAAGGCGACGGCGCGCTGACCTCCACCGCGCTCCTGATGGTCGCCGCCGGCCTGGTGGCGGCCCTGACCGGGACGTTCTCCGGCTACCTGCTGTCCAAGCTCGGCATCGGCCTGGTCACCAAGCTCCGCATCCGCACCCTGAGACACTCGCTCGGGCTGCGCCTGAAGGACGCCAGACGCGAGGGCACCGGCGACCTGGCCGCCCGCCTCACCTCGGACGCCGCCCAGGTGCGCGGCCTCACGGAGGTCGGGCCCATGCAGCTGCCGATGGCCGCGTTGCAGGTCTTCGGCACGCTGATCATCATGGGCTTCCTCGACTGGGTCCTGCTGCTGGTGACGATCGGATCGTTCCTCGTCGCGATCGTCGGCGTCGGGTTCGTGATCGCCGCGATCCGCAAGAAGTTCACCGCCCTGCAGACGGGCATCGGCGAGCTGTCCGACACCTTCGTCGCGACCCTGGAGGCGCTGCCCGTCGTCAAGGCGCTGCGCGCCGAGAACCAGGTCGCCCGGCGGTTCCAGGAGCGGGCCGAGGAACTGGGCCGGCTGGAGATCGGCGCGGCCCGGCTCGAGGCCATGGTGGTGCCGGTGATGACCCTGGCCCAGCAGGTCGCGCTGGTCAGCGTGATCATGGGGGGCGGCGTCCGCTACGTCGCCGGGGACCTCTCGCTGCCCAACCTGGTCTCCTTCCTGCTGCTTCTGCTCCAGCTGGCCGCGCCGCTGGTCATGGCGATCCAGGCGGTCGGCAGCCTGCAGGCGGGCCTGGTGGCCAAGCAGCGCTTCGAGGCGATCTTCTCGCTCCCCTACGAGCAGGTGGACGACCCGGCCGAGGACGACACGGCCCTCACCGCCGCCGAGGCGGGGCCCACCGCCGTGGCCCTCGTCGGCGTGAACTTCGCCTACGAGGAGGAGCAGCCGGTCCTCAGGGACGTCAGCATCACCGTGCCGTCGAGCGGCCTGACCGCGATCGTGGGGAAGTCGGGCGCGGGCAAGACCACCGTGCTCGGCCTGATCGAGAGGTTCATGGAGACCGACTCCGGAAAGATCCTCGTCTTCGGCCGCGAGCTGCCCGACTGGCCGCTGTCCGCGCTGCGCGGCCGGATCGCCTACGTCGACCAGTCGTTCACGCTGCTGCGCGACACCGTCCGCAACAACCTGCTGCTCGGGCTGGACGCGGCCGTGCCCGACACGGTCCTGCTCGACGCGCTGGAACAGGTCGGCCTGCGCGAGGAGATCACGTCCATGCCGCAGGGCCTGGACACGGCGCTCGGCGCGGAGAGCGACCTGTCAGGCGGGCAGCGGCAGCGGCTGGCCCTGGCCCGCGTGCTGCTCAGCGACGCCAGGCTGGTCCTGCTCGACGAGCCGTCGTCCCAGCTTGACAGCGTCAACGAGGGGAGGCTGCGGGAGATCGTGGACCGGCTCGCGGAGGACCGTGCGGTGCTGGTCGTCGCGCACCGGCTCTCCACCGTGCAGCACGCCCGCCACGTGGTCGTCCTGGACCGCGGCCGGGTGCTGACGCAGGGGACGCACGACCACCTGATGAGCGACAGCGAGCAGTACGCCGAGCTCGTGCGCGGGCAGATGCTGCGCCCCGCCGTCTCCGCCGAGGTCTGATGAACGAGGAGGACGAATGCCCAGCCGTTCGGTCATGTTGCCGATCATGCCCATGCGTCACGAGCAGGTCCTGCCCTTCGCCGCCCTGGTGCAGTGGACGAGCGCCCGCCGCCTGTGGCAGGGCCAGGCCCTGACGCTCGACACCCACCACGGGTTCGTGTTCGCCGCGGGCGCCGGGTTCAAGGTCCCGATGGGCGTCGGTGTCGCCCTCATGCCGTTCCGGCACCCGCACGAGGCGGCCCTGCACGCCCGGTCCGTCGCCGTCGCCTCGGGCCACCCGTTCGTGGCCGGGATCGGCCCCGGAGCGGTCGACTTCCAGCGTCACCTGGGCGGCGGCGAGTACGCCAGCCAGCTGAAGGCGATCCGCGAGTACGTCGTCGTGATGCGCACCCTGCTCGACGGCGATGAGGTGGACCTGGACGGGGAGTACTTCACCGCGCACGCCGCCCTGCCGCCCCTGCCGACCCCCGAGGTGGAGGTGGGGCTCGGCGTGCTGCGGCCGGGGATGGCCCGCCTCGCCGGCGAGGTGGCCGATGTGGCGATCACCTGGCTCACGCCGGCGTCCTACCTGCGCGACGTGATCGTGCCCGCGATGAGGGAGGGGGCCGAGAAGGTGGGGCGTCCGATGCCCCGGCTGGTCGCGATGGTGCCGATGTTCGTCGCCGAACCCGACAGGGACCCGACGCGGATCGTCCTGGAGTCCAACGGCGTCCACCTCATGCTTCCCCACTACCGCGACATGCTGAGCAGAGCGGGCATCGAGATCGACGCGCAGCAGCCCGCGGAGAGCGTGAAACGGCTGATCAGCGGCGGCGGGTTCCTCAGCGGCACCCCGGAGGAGCTGGCCCAGCAGATGGACGAGTTCCACGCGGTGGGCGTCGACGAGGTCGTGCTCAACCTCACGGGCGTGGCCCGCTGCTACGGCAACCAGGTGGCGATGGGCGAGATGGAGACCATCCTGGGAGAGGCCGCGCCGTGACCGTGCCGTCCGCCGCCCCGCCGCGCGGCGGGTTCTCGCGGCTGCTGGTCGTCGCCACCGGTTCGCTGGCGGCGAGCAACCTGCCGTTCGCGCTGGCGCTGCTGCGCGGGTCCCGGCCGGATCTGCGGATCAGGGTGCTGGTGACCCGCAGCGCGGAGCGGTTCGTCACGCGCACGGCGCTGGCGGCCGAGGCCGAGGAGGTCATGGCGGACGAGTGGCCGCAGGACGTCCCGCAGGCGCGCCACGTGGAGCTGGCCGACTGGGCGGAGGTCGTCGTGGTCTACCCGATGACCCTCCACTTCATGGGCCGGCTCGCCCTCGGGCTCGCCGACAGCCCCGCGCTGCTCGCCGCCCAGTGCACCGGCGCGGTCGTCGCGCTGGCGCCCGCCCTGCCGCCCGGAGGGGTCCAGAGCTTCGCCTACCAGTCGCACTGGGCCGCGCTGTCCGAGCGTCCGAACGTGGTGCTGGTGCCGCCGCGTCCGGGGATCAGCGCGGCGACCGGACGTCCCGACACGTGGGTGCCGGCGACGCTGGCGCAGGTCGTCGACGCCGTGGACGCCCGCTGGGACGAGCTCGCGCACGCCGGTGAGCCCGGATCCGGCCCCGTCGAGGAGGACGGCACGGAGTTCCTGCGGATGGAGGTGGTCGCGGAGCCGCCCGGCTTCGTCTGGCGCCGGCGGCCGGGACGGCTCGCACCGGCCCCGTTCGCGCCCGTCGATCCCGAGCTGAACGAGCGCCTGGCCAAACTCTGCGGGGCGGCGGACGTCCGGTTCGTGCCGGGCGAGCCGGACGGGGAGTTCCGGTCCTACCGGGTGGGCGGCAGGGAGTCGGCCGCGCGGCTCCTCCTGCGCGACGGTCCGGGCGAGTCGCTCGAACGCCTGGTCCGCGGTGCGGGGCAGGCGCTGCGGGAGCTGCACGGCGTCGCGCCGGGCTCCGCCGGCCGCGTCCCGCACGGGACGCGCAGGCTCCAGGGCTGGCTCGCCGGCCGGTCGCCCAGCGGGGCGGCCTCCGCCGCCGCGGCCCTGCTCGCCGACCGGCTCGGGCCGACCTCATGGGACAGGCTGCGGCGCTGGTCCGCCGAGCAGTACGCCGACCCGGACGTCACGCTCGCGCACGGCGCGCCCGGTCTCGGGGCGCTGGCCGTGACCGGGGAGTTCCTGGTGGGGGAGGACCTGTGCGCCGCGCCGTGGTACCACGACCTCGCCTGGCTCGCCGGAGAGCTCGTGGAGCTGCGGTGGCTGCGGGACGGCGACCCGCACGACTGGCAGCGCCTGCTCGACGCGCTGTTCGAGGGGTACGGCCGGGACCTGGGCGCGGAGTGGAACAGGCACGTGGCCACGAGGGTCGCGCTGCACCTGCACGACATCTGCGCCTACGTCGGGCTGGATGTGTCCCTGGTGGGTACCTACGCTGGATTCCTTGATTTTTTGATCAACGTCGATGGAGGATCGCCGCATGCCCGTACTGCGTAGGCAGACGCTAGCGAACGGACTGAAAGTGCTGGTCATGCCGGTCGCAGGCGTGTCGAGGGCAGCGGTCGCCGTCCACTACCGCGTGGGTTTCCGGGTGGAACCTCCTGGCATGGAGGGGTTCGCCCACCTGTTCGAGCACCTGATGTTCCACGGGAGCGAGAACCTTCCCGACGGCAGCTTCTACGACCACGTGGGCCGGACCGCCGGCGTCGCGAGTGGCAGGACCCATCAGGACTACACGGAGTTCTACCAGGTGGTGCCGGTCGCGGCGCTGGACCAGGCGCTCTTCGGCGAGGCCGACCGGATGCGCGCCCCGAGGTTCACCCAGAAGGCGCTGACCGAGCAGCTGGCCGGGGTCGCCGCCGAGATCCGCGAGACGACCGTGGAACGGCCGTACGGGGGGTTCCCGTGGCCGCTCATGACCGGTGTCCTCTACAGCTCCTTCGCCAGCGGCCACGACGGCTACGGGAACCCGGAGCAGCTCAGGAAGACGACCCTGGAGGACTGCGCCGAGTTCTTCGACCGTTACTACACGCCGGGGAACGCGGTGCTCACCGTGGTCGGCGACGTCGACCCGGACGACGTGGCCGACCGGGCCGGCCGCTACTTCGGCGACATTCCCGCGCGGGACGCCGCCCCCCAGCCCGACCTGCGAGAGCCCGGCTTCTTCCTGGACCAGGCCGCCACCTTCACCGAGCCGGGGATTCCCGCCACCGCCATCGCCATCGCCCAGCGGCTGCCCGACCCGGCGGCCGACCTGCCGGGCTACCTCGCCCACGTCGTCCTGGCCCGGATGCTGGCCAGGCAGATCACCCCCGAGGGAGCGCCCGCGGTCAGCACCGGCTGCGGGTTCTTCGGCCCCCTCGACGCCCGTGACCCGGACGCCCTCCTCCTCACCACGCTCATCCCCCCGGCGACCCCGGCCGCCCGGATGGTGGAGGCCGTGCGCGGCCAGTGGGGCGAGTGGAGCAGGGGCGACATCGCCGGCGAGGTGTCGGCGGCCGTCCGCGAGGTGGTCGCCGAGCACCACCGGCAGCACGACGACCTCGAGGCGCGCTGCCGCGCCCTCGGCCGCCTGGAAACGCTCTTCGACCGCGCCGAACTCCTCGACGAGCTGCCGGGCCTGTTCGGCCAGGTGGGCGCCGCGCAGGTCGCCAAGGCCGCCGCGGGGCTGCACGGCGCGCCGTGCGCGGTCCTGACGATCGAGCCAGGACGCAAACGAACGCGGCCGGAACCGGCGAGCCCGGAGGGGACCGACCGCGACGGCCGGGCCCCGGTCGCCCCGGTCGCGGAGCCGAGCGGCGGCCCGAGAGCCGTGCCGCCCCTGGCGGACCAGCCGCGTCCGAGCCTCGGCGACCAGGTGGACGTCACGTTCGGCAACGGCCTGCGCGCCGTCGCCGTGCGGGCGGGCAACGCCCCCGTGGTCGAGCTCCGCCTGCGCATCCCCGCGGGGCCCGCGGGCTGGCGGCGTCCTGACCACCTCGAACTGCTCGCGCACGTGCTCGACCGGCGGTCCCGCGTGGCGACGCGGGACCGCGGCGCGGGCGGCGAGCTGCACGTGAGCACCGACGGGCAGTGGCTGGACCTCGCCGGATACGCGAGCCAGGACGCGCTGGACGAGTGGCTGGCCGTCCTGTCGGAGGTCCTCGTCCCGGGCGACGCCGAGCCGCCCATGGCACACGGAAGGGCGTTGCTCCGTGGCCGATCCCCGTCGCGCATCGCCGACGACGTGCTGCGCGCGCACCTCCTCGACGCCGGCGGCCTCGACGTCGGCCACGCCGGGGCCGACGGGCTCGCCGGATGTCACCGGGCCGTGCTCGTCCCGGCGGGAGCGTCGATCGTCGCCGTCGGCGACGTCGAGCCCGAGCGGCTGGTCGCGCGCCTGGAGCAGGTCCTCGGTCCGTGGCAGGGCTCCCAGCCGCCGGCTGTCGCGCCCGCCGCTGACGGCGGGCTGCTCCTCGTGCCCAGGGAGAACGTGTCGAACATCCTGGTCGGCTTCAGCGCCCCCGAGCCTCCGGAAGGCCCCGCCGACCCCGCCCGCTACCTCGCGACCGGAGTCCTCGGCCGCTACCACCGCAACCGCACGCTCCGCGACGCCTCCGGCACCACGGGCCTCGGGCCGAGCGGCTACGAGGCCCTGACGGGACGCGACGTCCTGCTCGACTTCCCCCGGACCTACATCCGGTTCCTCCGGCCGAAGGAGCACGTGCCCGACCTGTTCACCGAGGTCCTGGACCGGCTGCCGGAGATCACGTCCCAGCCGATGGACCCCGCCGAGGTCGAACGGGCCAGGGAGTTCTGCGCCCTGGAGATGCTCTGGGCCCTGGACTCGGCCTCGAACGTCGCCGACCTCGTCCGCCTCGGGGTCTCCCTCGGCCAGGGGCCCGACCTGCTCACCCACCTGTTCGACCGGCTCCGCGACGTCACGGCCGACGAGGTCGTCGAGGCCGCGGTGGCCGCCTACGGCCGGATGCCGCTGGCGAGCGTGGTCGTGGGCGACGTCGAGGCCGACTGGCTGGAAGACGCGACAGGCCGCGAGGTGACCGAGGTGGAAGGGGCATGACCGTGGCGCAACGGGCGGGCGGGCTGCGACTCAGGCCCCCGCGCAACCTGGTGGACCGGCGGGCGATCACGATGTGGGCGACACGGTCCGCCATCGGGTTCGCGGTGGCGGCCCTGGCGCTCGGCGTTCTGGCCGTCCTCGTCGAAGGGGCGGCCGTGCTGTTCGCGGCCCTCGCGGCGCTGACGGTCGTGGCCGGGGCCGCGTACGCGGTCGTGGTCCCGCGCTGGCGCTACCGGGTGCACCGGTGGGAGGTGACCGACGACGCCGTGTACACCAGATCGGGGTGGCTGTGGGAGCAGTGGCGGCTGGCGCCGATGTCGCGCATCCAGACGGTGGACACGATGAGAGGGCCGCTGTACCAGCTCTTCAAGCTGTCGGCGGTGACCGTCACCACCGCGTCGGCCGTGGGGCCGATCCGGATCGACGGGCTGGACGACGAGTTCGCGCGAGAACTCGTGGACCGGCTCAACCACGCGACGCAGGCGGCTCCCGGGGACGCGACGTGACGGTCGACGCCACGGGCTGGCACCGGCTCGACCCCCGGATGTGGCTCGTCAACCTGCGCTGGCTGCTGCCCCCGCTGGGCATCCTCGCCGTGACCGCGCTCGGCGCGGGCGGGCAGGTGAACTGGGACGACCACAGGTGGTCGTTCCTGTCCGCCGCGTTCTTCGTGCTGCTCACCGGCGGCGAGATGGTCCGCTACCGGACCACGCACTACCGGGTGACCCACGACCAGGTGGAGGTGCGCTCCGGGCTGTTCTGGCGGCGGCACGTGGCGATTCCCCGCGATCGGCTGCGCACCGTGGACGTGACGGCGGGCCCGGCGCACCGGATCTTCGGCCTGTCGATCGTCACGGTCGGAACCGGCCAGGCACTCAAGGCCGACCGGAGCGACCGGCTCAAGCTCGACGCCGTCTCGACGTCCCAGGCGGCGCTGCTGCGTGAGGAACTGCTACCGCGCCTGAGTTCCACCGCGCCGACGCCCACCGCGCCCATCAGGCCGACGCTCACCGCGCCTGGGTCCGCGTCCGCGTCCGCCGTGCCGGAGGCCGGTCCGGCGGAGGTCGAGGCGCTGGCGGGGGGTGTGGCGGAGGTGCGGCCGATCGCCCGGCTCGACCTGGCCTGGCTGCGTTACGCGCCGCTGACCCCTCTCGTGTTCGTGATCGGCCTCGCGCCCCTCACCCAGGCCTACAACCTGGCCCAGAACCTCGGGATCGACGTGGACCTCGGCGGCGCCGTGCTGGGCGCCGTCGACTTCCTCAGCTCCATCCCCGGCTGGCTGATCCTCCTGCTGGTGATCGTGATGCTGGCGGCGGGCGTCGTCGGGACGGGCCTGCTGTTCGTGGAGGCGTGGTGGAAGTTCACCCTCGACCGCGAGCCCGGCAGCGGCACCATCCGCGTCCGCCGGGGCCTGGTCACGACCCGCTCCTTCACGCTGGAGGAGCGTCGCCTGAGAGGCGCCGAGCTGGTGGAGCCGCTCATGCTGCGCTGGGGGCGCGGCGCCCGGCTCAAGGCGATCGCGAGCGGGCTGCGTACCACGATGGAGGGCCCGCGGGGCGGCGCCGGCGCGCTCCTTCCCCCCGCGCCGCGGCCGATGGCCCACCGGGTGGCCGCGTCGGTGCTGGCCGAGCGGGACAGTCCGTTGCTGCCCGTCCGGCTGCGCGCGCATCCGCGGGCCGCGCTGCGCCGCAGGCTGGTCCGGGCCGCCGTGGTGTCCGGGCTGGTCGTGGCGTCGGCGGGCGGGGTCGCCGCGCTGGCCGGTCTGTCGGTGGGGTGGTCGGTCCTGGTGGCGGCGGTCGTCGTGGCGCCGGTCTCCGCCGCGCTCGCCGTCGACGCCTACCGGGCGCTGGGGCACGCCCTTTCCGGGGCCTACCTGGTGACGAGGTCCGGCTCGCTGATGCGGCGCACGGTGGCGCTGAACCGCGGCGGCATCATCGGCTGGACGCTGTCGCGCTCGCCGTTCCAGCGCAGGTCGGGCCTGGCCACCATCGCGGCGACCACGGCCGCGGGCACGTTCGGCTCCTACAGCATGCGGGACGTCGACTACGGCGACGGCCTCGCCGTGGCCGACGCCGCGGTTCCGGGCCTCATCGCGCAGTTCCTGGAAGTGGAGGGGAGCGATCCCGCCAAAGAATAACGCTCAGTAGGCATACGAGTGGAATTTATTGACATTCAGGAGTTCGCGGTGCTTTGATTGGCCATACTCACAGGATTCTGGAAGTGGTAAGACGAAATGACTGCTATGCAGGCTGTGGGTCTCACGAAAAGATATGGTCCGGTATTGGCGGTGAGCAACGCCAGCTTCGCGGTCCGGTCAGGAGCCATAACCGGTTTCCTGGGCCCGAATGGCGCCGGAAAATCGACCACTCTCCGGCTGTTTCTCGGCCTTGACCGTCCCACCAGCGGCTCGGCGTTAATCGACGGAAAGCGGATCGACGAATGGCCGGTTCCCGCCCGTAAGATCGGGGCGGCTCTCGACACGCAGTGCGCCCATCCGAGCCGCCGCGCCATCGACAGCCTGCGCTGGGTGGCGAAGCTCGTCGGGGTGGACCAGAAGCAGGCCGAGGTGATGCTCGACCGCGTGGGGCTCACCGAGGTGGCCGGGCAGCGCATCGGCCGTTTCTCGCTGGGAATGAGACAGCGCCTGTCTCTCGCGATCGCCCTGGTCGGCAATCCCGAGATCGTGGTTCTGGACGAGCCGATGAACGGGCTGGACCCCGACGGCATCGCCTGGATGAAGGACCTCCTCCGGCAGTTCCGCGACCAGGGGCGCACCGTGTTCGTCTCCAGCCACCTGCTCGCGGAGATGGAGGGCCTGGTCGACGATCTGGTGGTCATCGCCCAGAGCAGGATCGTCGGGAGCGGCTCGGCGGCGGCGTTCGTCCAGCGGTTCAAGGTGCAGAAGGTCACCGTCGTCTGTGAGAACCCGAAGGTGCTCGCCACCGCCCTGGTGAAGGCCGGCGGCCGGGTCCAGGCGGACGGCGAGCGCGGCATGCACGTCACGGGTCTCGGCTCCGGCCAGGTCGGGACCATCGCGCGCGACGCCATGGTGGCCCTGTACGAGCTGCGGGAAGAGCGCAGCCTCCACAACGCGTTCGCGCAGGCCACGGGGGACAGGAAAGGCATCAGGGGCGAGGTGGGGTAGCAATGGGGTTCGCCGACGTCTGCGCCGCGGAGCTGATCAAGTTCCGCACGCTGCCGAGCAACAAGATCACACTAGCCTGCGCCGTGCTGGCCGCGACGGCGTTGGCGATCCTCCTGGGAACCAATGTCGGGCCCGACGGGAACATCGCCAACGTGGGGCCGGGCGCTCAGGTGATCGCCACGCCGATGCAGATCATCATGTACTCGATGCTGATCCTCGGGGTGCTCTCGTCCACGAGCGAGCTGCGTAACGGGACCTTCCGGGTCACCATGTCCGTCGCTCCCTGGCGGAACCAGGTGCTGGCGGGCAAGATCGTGACCATCGCCGTGATCGCGCTGGCCGCCGCCGTGGTCGGCCTGCTGCTCACCTACGGCGGATCGCTGATCACCACGGCCGGCACCGAGTTCGCGCCGCTGTCCGGCGGGGGAGCCGGCACGATCCTGCCGTTCCTGGGCAGCGTGCCGCTGGTCGCCGTGCTGGGGGCCGTGGTCGGCCTGCTGGTGCGGAGCACCGCCGCCGCCCTGTCGATCGTCCTGGTGTGGGCCTTCGCCGTCGAGTCGATCCTGGCGGCGATCCTGCCCGACACGATCTTTCCGTACCTGCCGTTCATGCTGATCGGCGCGGGTGTCGGGCTCGTGCGGACGGGGCCGGGGCCGGTGCTCGGCCTGGTGATCTTCGCCGTGTACGTGGCGATCGTGGCCGGTGTGACCTTCTTCGTCCACGGGCGGCGGGACATCGTCTGACACCTCCTGGTGCTCCAAGCGCGATTCCCCTGACCGGTGCGGGAATGTCAGCATATGAACCACGACAAAACGGTTCGATTGAGAGATAATCGGGGAGTAAATCTCAAGGGGATTGTGCCGCTGATGCGCTTTGGAATTCTGGGGCAACCGGCAATTTGGCAGCATGGCGAGGAGATCAGGCTCGCCACACGACGATCGCGTGCGGTGCTGGCACATCTGTTGCTGAGCCCCGCGCACTCCGCGTCGGTCGACGGTCTCATCGACGCGATTTACGGCGCCGCGCCCGCGAAGAGCGCCAGGAACCAGGTGCACCGCGGGGTCGGCGAGCTCAGGAAGAGCGGCGTCACCATCGAGGTGCAGGACAACGTCTACCGGCTGGAGACGGCCGAAGACAGCATCGACGCCTTCGTGTTCATGCAGTTATATGAGCAGGCGTGCTTATTAGAGGACAAAAAGGACTATGCGCGGGCGGCGCAGGCGCTGGGCAGGGCCCTCGGGCTGTGGCGGGGCCCGGCGCTCGCCGGCCTCGACAGCGAGGCGTTCCTCGCGGAGGCGTCCGTCTGGAACGAGCGGAGGATGGCCGCCCTGGAGGTCCGGGTCGAGGCCGACCTCGCGCTCGGCCGGCACCGCGAGCTGATCCCCGAACTCCAGCAGCTCACCGACCAGCACCCGCTCAGGGAGCGCTTCTGGGGCCAGCTCATGCTCGCCCTGTACCGGTCACAGCGGGGCAGCGAGGCGCTCCAGGCGTTCGCCGACCTGGAGCGACGTCTGAGGGAGGAACTGGGCACCGATCCCGGCCCCGCGATCCAGGACCTCAGGCTCCGGATCCTGCGCCAGGACTCCATCCTGGAGCTGGAGCGGCCGGTGGCGGCCGTGCCCAGGCAACTGCCCGCCCGCTCCGGCGCGCTGCACGGCAGGGACGGCGACCTGCGACGGGTGGCCGAGGCGGTCGAGGACCGTGGCACGTCGCCCGTCGTGGTCATCACCGGCCCCGGCGGCGTCGGCAAGACCGCCCTGTGCCTGGAAGCCGCGCACCGCCTGGCCGGTCGATACCCCGACGGGCAGCTGTTCGCCGACGACCTGAGCGAACCCGACGACGTGCTCGCCGGCTTCCTGACCGCGCTCGGAGCCACCGCCGAGGAGATCCCCGACGGGACCGGAGCGCGTGCCGGACTGCTGCGCAGCCTGCTGGCCTACCGCCGCGTCCTGATCGTGCTGGACGGCGTGACCGCCCCCAGCGGGGTGCAGCCCTTCCTGCCGGGACATCCCGGCTGCGCCGTCCTGGTCACCAGCCGCTCCCCCCTGGCCCTGCTGAGCGGAGCCGGCCGTGTGACCGTCGCCGCGCTCAAGGCGTCCGACGCCAGGACGCTGCTGGCCACGGGTGCGGGCGCGCAGCGGATGGCGGCCGAGCCCGAGGCGGCGGACCGGATCGCCGCGCTCTGCGCCGGGCTGCCCGTGGCCCTGCGCATCGCGGCGGCCAAGCTCGCCACGCGGCCGCACTGGAGCCTCGAACGGCTGGCCGACCGGCTCGCCGACCCGGCGAAGATCCTGAGCGAGCTGCGGCACGACGGCCAGAGCGTGCGCCCGACGCTGATGCGGGGCTACGAGGCGCTTCCCGCCGGGCCCCGCTCGCTGATCCGCAGGATCGGTTTCCTCGGAACGCCGGAGGTCACCGCCAGGACCGCCGCGGCGCTCGCGGACGTCCCCATGGACGCGGCGGAGAACCGGCTGGAAGAGCTGGCCGAGACCCACTTCATGGTCACGCCGCGCGACGGCGAGCGGTTCCGGTGCCACGAGCTGCTGCTGGGCTTCGGGAACGAGCGCGCGCTCGCGGAGGACGACGAGCGGGACCTGTCCGCGGCCGTGGAACGCGCGCTCGGCGGCTGGCTGGCGCTGACCGACGCGGCCCACGCCTCCATGCGCGGCCAGGGCAACTCCATCCCGCGCGGCACCGCCCCGCGCTACCGGCCGAGGGGAGCCGCGCCCTGGTCAGGCCAGGGGTCGGCGTGGTTCGACGCCAACCTGGACGCCGTCCTGGCGGCGGTCCGGCGGGCCGCGCCCTTCCCCGAGACCTGCTGGGAGCTGGCCATCGCGCCGCTCGCCCTCTTCGAGGCGGGCGCCCGCTTCGACGTCTGGCTCGAGTCCCACGAACTCGCGCTGGCCAGCGTGCGGAGCGCGGGCAACGTCCGCGGGCAGGCGGCCCTGATGTACTCCCTCGGCCATCGCGCGCTGCTCGTCGGCGACCACGTCGGCTCGGCCCGCCACCTCTACCAGGCGCTGCGGTTCTACCAGCTCCTGGACGACGACCACGGCCGGGGGCTGACGCTGCGGCTGCTCGCCGACCTCGACCGGATCCGCCAGGACCTGGCGAAGGCGCGCCGGACGTACGAGGAGGCCGCCGAGGTGCTGCGCAGGAGCGGAGACCTGGTCGCGGAGGCCGACGCCCTGGGCGGGCTGGCGATGGTGCTGCACAGCACGGGGGAGGAGGCGGCGTCACGGGCCTGCCTCGACAGGGCGCTCGTCCTGTGCCGCGAGGGGGGCAACCTGCGGACCGAGGCCCAGATCCGGCGCGGGGTCGCCATGCACGCCGCCAGGGCGGGGACCCCGGAGAAGGCCGCCCCCCAGCTGCTCCAGGCCCTGGAGATCGCGACCTACATCGGCGACCGGATCGTCCAGTCGGACATCCTGCTCGACCTCGGGACCACACGGATCCTGCTCGGCGATCCGAAGGCCGCCTACGACGACCTGGTGACCGCCGAGGAACTGGCGAAGGTCTCGGGCGTCAAGCGGATCGCCGCGAGGGCGAGGATGGCGCGGGCCTTCCTCAACGGCAACGCCGAGGCCACCCGCCCTTCCCCGGCCTGACAGCCGTCCCTTCCCTTCGTCTGCGATCACGCCGCTCGGCTCGCCTGGCCCCCGAGCCTCAGCCCACGTCGCCCCTGATGTCGGCCACGTTGGCGGTGGCCTCCGCGAACGCCTTCTTCAGGCTGCGGTCCTCGGTGAGCCCGAAGATCGCGATCCCGGCGTCGCGGGCGATCTCGCCGAGCTGGACGGCGGTCAACCCGGTGATCCGCATCCGCTGGCCGTTGGTGTCGATGACCTGGCCGCCCGCCTGGATCACGGCCGTGCCCAGCGGCTGCGGCTGGTCGGACAGGACGCTGACCGTCTGCGTCTGGAACCGGTCGATGAACGCGGCAGCCGAGCCACTACCGATGATCTTGCTCTGCGCGATCACCACCAGGTCGTCCACCAGGTCTTCCAGCTCGGCCAGCAGGTGGCTGGAGACGAGCACCGTGCGCCCCTGGTCGCGGAAGCGGCGCAGCAGGTCCTTGATCCAGGAGATGCCCTCGGGGTCCAGGCCGTTCATCGGCTCGTCGAGCAGGACGATCTCGGGGTTGCCGACCAGCGCGATGGCCAGCGCGAGGCGCTGTCGCATGCCGAGGGAGAACTTGCCCGCGCGCTGCCCCGCCACCTCGGTGAGCCCGACCCGGTCGAGGAGCTCCTCGGCCTGGGACGCGTCCACGCCGGCCAGCCGGGTCGCCCACCGCATGCTGTCGATCGCCCGGCGGGACGGGTGCGCGCACTGGGTGTCGAGCGCCGCGCCGATCTTGCGGCTGGGGGCCGGCCACTCGTGGATGGGCTTGCCGTCGATGAGGGCGGCGCCGGAGGTGGGGCGGACCAGTCCGAGGAAGAGGCGCAGGGTCGTCGACTTGCCGGCCCCGTTGGGCCCGAGGAAACCGGTGATGGTGCCTGGCCTGATGGCGAAGTTCGCGTTGCTCACGGCCACGGCGGGGCCGAACCTCTTGGTCAGGTTCTCCGCCTTCAGCATCGGCCTCGTGCTCAGGGCGACCACCACTTCCGATGTCCTGCCTCGGGTTGGGGAGCCAGATGCCGATATTTCACGCCGTATCGGCGCAATTCTGTCGAACTTATCCCCTTGGGGCCACATGTAAACACCGTGCTCCACAAGGTGTCAATACATGGCAGCGCAGGGTCACCAGGGCCAGGTCGAGGTCGCCATGCCGTCGTGGGGGGGGGGGGGGGGGCGCGGGGGGGGGGGGGGGGCGCCCGCGCCCGACCCGCAGGGGGGCGCAGCGGCGGGGGGGGGGGGGCCGGCGGCGCGGGGCG
>NZ_JBEPDC010000013.1:186994-281452 GCF_040300065.1 Nonomuraea sp. NPDC000554
GCGCCGTCACAACCGGGGGTGGCGGCGCCTCGCACGGCGCAGATCGAGGGCGGCCTCTCAGGCCGGTGGGGCGGCGATCGGGCTGTAGTGCAGCCCGGCCAGCCTGCGGCGGTCGCCGTCGCGGACGCTGATCTGGGTGACGCGGAAGCGCCCGTCAGCCGAGGTGCCCTGGTACGAGGCCCGCTGTGTCACCACGCCGACCACCACCGCGACGTCCCCGTACTCGCGCACGCTGCCCTGCTCCCAGCTCAGCTCGTGGGTGACGAGCGCGCCCGCCTGGTAGCGCCGCACCCACTGCTGCCTGTCCAGGACGAAGCCGAGCGGCCCGACGAGCGTGAAGTCGTCGGCGGCGATCGCGTCGAGACCCTCGGTGGACCCGGCGCGCTCGGCTTCGGTCCACTGCCTGGTGAGGTCGGCGAGCTGCTGGTCCATGGTCATGCCTCCTGAGGTGTCATGGTTCGGCCCTGGCGGTACATGCGCGGCGGCTTGGTGCCCGCCGCCTGCCCGCCGTCGATGGGCAGGGTCACTCCGGTGATGAACGGGGCCTGGTCGGAGCAGAGCCACACGACCGTCGCGGCGACCTCCTCGGCCTGGCCGACCCGGCCCATCGGCGTCGCCTGGCCGGCCAGCCGCTGCGCCTCCTCGCCCGCCGCCTGGAGGTGGTGGGTGAGGATCGGCCCCGGCGCGACCACGTTGACCCGGATGCCCTGGTCGGCGTAGTCGAGCGCGGCGACCTTGGTCAGGCCGATGATCCCGGCCTTGCCGGCGACGTAGGCGGCCAGGTTGGCGACGCCGTTGACGCCCGCGAGCGAGGCCATGTTGACGATCGAGCCGCCGCCGCTCTCCAGCATGGCCCTGATCTGGTACTTCATGCCGAGGAAGGTGCCTCGGATGTTGGTGCGGATACCCCTGTCGAAGTCGTCGGGGTCGATGTCGGCCAGCGGCGCGGGCGGCGGGCCGTCGGTGGCGTTGTTGAAGGCGGCGTCGAGGCGTCCGAACGTCTCGACCGCCCGGCGGACGATCCGCTCGCTGGAGCCGGCGTCGCCGACGTCGAGCTGGACGGCGAGCGCCTGGCCGCCTTCGAGCCGGATCTCTTCGGCGACCGTCTCCACGGACTTCAGGTCGCGGGCGCCGAGCACGACGGCGGCACCGGCCTGCGCGAAGGCGCGGCCGGTGACGGCGCCGATGCCGCGGCTGGCCCCGGCGACGATCGCCACCTTGCCCTGCATCGGAAGTGTCATGACTTTGACGGTAGACATCGAAGCATTAGATGTCAAACGGTTAGCCGTCGATATATCATCGGGGCATGACGCGACCGACCCGCACGCCCATCGGCCTGCGACTAGCCGCCAGCGCGCGGGTGGTGAGCAGGGCATTCGACGACGCCCTCGCGGAAGCGGGCGGCTCCGCGCCGATCTGGCAGATCCTCATCTCGATCAAGTCGCGGCAGCTCGGCAACCAGCGGCAGCTCGCCGAGGCCGTGGGCATCCAGGGGGCGACGCTGACCCACCACCTCAACGCGATGGAGGCCAACGGCCTGCTCACCCGCCGCCGCGACCCCGCCAACCGGCGCGTCCACGTGGTCGAGCTGACCGAGGAGGGCGAGCGGCTGTTCCACCGGCTGCGCGAGGTGGTCATGGCCTTCGACGGGCGGCTGCGCGCCGAGCTCGACGAGGGCCGGATCGAGGTGTTCGAGCAGGTGCTCGCGCAGCTGGAGAAGAACGTCCGCTCAGGGGATGACGTCGCGTAGCCGGCCCGCGACGTCGGGTGCTAGCGGGCGCCGCGCTCGAGCAGCGTCTCCAGCTGCCGCTCGATGCGGTCGAGGCGGGCCCGCAGGTCGTCGACGTCGCCGCGCGTGGCGTCCACCTCCTCGGGACGCAGCCGCACCAGCACGGAACCGCCCGGCTCCAGGGTCACCAGGCTGGTGTCGCTCACGTGGGTGCCGCCCTGGCGCTGGATCGACGTGTCGACGTCCGCCCTGCGCAGCCCGGTCCGCCTCAGCACCCTGTCGAGGTAGCGGCCGTCCTTGGCGAGGACGGTCGGCCCGCCCTCGACCAGCCTGCCGATCCACGGGACCGACGCCGCCAGCCGCACCACCACGGCGTTGAACGCCACCAGGACCACCGCGCCCTCCAGCCCGCCGATCAGCGAGTTGTCGGGGCCGATGATCGCGTTCTGCACCACGTTGCTGATCAGCAGCATCACGACCAGGTCGAAGTTGTTGAGCTGCGCCAGGTCGCGCTTGCCCGCCAGGCGCAGCAGCAACGCGACCGCCAGGTACACGGCGATCGTCCTGACGGCCTTGTCAGCGAACGACACCTCGCTGACGAGGAGATCGTGGATCATTCCTTCACCGGTTTCTCAGCGGGAGGCGAGCGGGCGCCGCCCAATCTAGCCCCGGACGAAGCGGTCTTGACCTTGCGGGCAGGATGGCAATCATGAACATGCGACCTCTTGGCGAGACCAGTGTCAGCGCGATCGGCCTCGGCGCCATGCCCATGTCGGTCCACGGCCACATGCCGGACGAAGCCCAGTCGATCAGGACGATCCACGCCGCGCTCGACGCCGGGGTCACGCTGATCGACACGGCTGACGCGTATACGCCGACATCCGACCAGGCCGGGCACAACGAGCGGCTGGTGGCCGAGGCGCTGGCGAGCTGGGGCGGCGACACCAGCAGGGTGCTCGTGGCCACCAAGGGCGGGCACACCCGCACCCCAGGCGACGGCTGGGACGTTGACGGCAGGCCCGAATACCTGGTGGAGGCGTGTGAGCGGTCACTCAAGGCGCTGGGCGTGGAGGCGATCGGGCTGTACCAGCACCACCGGCCCGACCCCGCGGTGCCGTACGAGGAGACCATCGGGGCGCTGCGCGACCTGCTGGACGCGGGGAAGATCCGGATGGCGGGCATCTCGAACGCGAACCCGTCCCAGATCAGGCTCGCCTACCAGGTGCTCGACGGGCGGCTTGCCAGCGTGCAGAACGAGTACTCGCCGCGCTTCCGCACCAGCGAGCCCGAGATCGACCTGTGCGAGGAGCTGGGGGTGGCGTTCCTGCCGTGGTCGCCGCTCGGCGGCATGAGCTCCGCCGGGCAGCTCGGCAGTAAGCACGCCGCGTTCGGACGGGTGGCGCAGGCGCGGGGCGTCTCGCCGCAGCAGGTCTGCCTCGCGTGGGAGCTGGCGCGCAGCCCCGTCGTGATCCCCATTCCCGGGGCCAGCAGGCCCGAGACCATCCTCGACTCGGTCGCGGCCACCGACCTCACCCTCACCCCCGAGGAGCTCAAGTCCCTCGACTGACCACGCGCCTGCGATCAGTGAGCCCGTGAGACTCGCCTGATCGCAGGCGACCTGCTGACGACCCTTTGCTCGGTCGCGTGTGGACGTCCGAGGGGCTGAAGAGGCTTGCTCGGTCGCGCGGCGACGTTCAGGGAGTCGATGACTCTTGCTCGGTTGCGCGGCGACGTTCTGAGGAGTTGACGACTCATGGTTGAGGACGTGGCGGCGTCCAGGGAGGTGACGGGCGTTGCTTGACTACTCGGCGGAGGCGGCTCGGTACGACGAGACGCGCGGCGGGCTGCCGCGTGCGCAGGCCGCGGCTGACGCGGTGCGCCGACTCGTGCCTGGCGGAACCCTGCTCGACGTGGCCTGCGGCACCGGCCTGGTCAGCGGGGAACTGGCCAGGCGGGGGCTGCGCGTCCTCGGCGTGGACGCCGCACCCGGGATGGCGCGGATCGCCCGCGGGCGGCTGGACGTGGTGCTGGGAGACGCCTGCCGACTGCCGGTACGTGACGCGTCCGTGGCGGCGGTCAGCACGATCTGGCTGCTCCACCTGCTCCCGGACGCCCGCCCGGTGATCGCGGAGTGCGCCCGCGTGCTGCGTCCTGGCGGCGTGTACGTCACCACCGTCGACAAGCGCGCCTCCCACGGCCCCGGTGGCCGACCCAGCCCGTCGGACGCGTCCGGCCTGGTCATCGCGGAAGCCTCCAGACACGGCCTCCGCCAGGACACCGAGTCCACCTTCATCGGCCACGGCCAGGGCGGCCCCGCCCCCGACCCGATCTACCGCCTCCTCAGCTTCACCCGCCTCTAACCCACCCGCGCGTGCCATCCCCCGGGGAAGGCGCGCGAGGTGGGCGCATTCCCTGGGAGGGCCGCCGGGCGGCCGCACGTCCTATGGGGAGGGGGCGCTGGGTGGGCGAGTGCGTTCCGTGGGGAGTGTGTGCTGGATGGGTGCCCCACAGGGGGCGCTCGTGCGAAGCACCGGCGTCTCCCGCACCGGCGTCTCCCGCACCGGGGGCACCCGTGCGCCTCCGTCTTCTCCCTTGAAGGTCGCACGCTTTCACCTGCGGAAAGCTAGTTGCGGTCGTGAGGAGGTGAAGGGGAAGGGGCAGAGCGGGTCTGGGCTGGTGACTTGCGCGGTCGGGGGCCCGTGCGGCCACAGGGGTACATGGGCCCGGTGGTAAAGGGTTACGGGCTTGAGGGAGTCGAACGGGATTTGAGGTCGGCGAGGGTTTCCTCGGCCCAGGCGAGGCCGGCGCGGCGCTGCGCGAGGCCGAGCTTGAGCGCGTACTTGCCGAACCCCGGCCCGTCGTACGGCTTGCATTCCAGGTCCGCCAGCCGGGACGCGAAGAACGCCCTGAGGCGCTCGACCACCTGCACGGCGTCGTCCCCGTCGAGCAGGGGGAGCAGGAACGCCTGGAGCGCGACCTCGCTGCGGATCGTGCCGCTCGGCTGGTGCTCGACCAGCCAGTCGTGGAGTTGCCGGGCCCCCTCGGCGGTGATCGCGTAGATCTTCCGGCCGCGCGCTCCTTCGGACTCCACCGCGACGAGCCCGTCAGCCGCCATCTTGACCAGCTCCGGGTAGATCTGCGTGTGCCCGGCCTGCCAGACGTGGTTGATCGAATGCTCGAAGGACTTGGCCAGGTCGTAGCCGCTGGCCGGGCCTTTCGCTTCGAGGAGCCCGAGCAGCGCGATCCGTAGGGACATGAGCTCAGCATAGCCACCGTTTGACATGTAAGAAGTTACATATCAAGCTTCACCTGTGAGTAGTGACACGAGATCCAAGACCCTCTTGCTGGTAGCCGTGATCGGCGGCATGTTCCTGGCGATGCTCGACCAGACGATCGTCGGCACCGCGCTGCCGCGCATCGTGACCGAGCTGGGCGGCACCGCCCTCTACACCTGGGTCGTGACCGCGTACCTGCTGACCGCGACGATCACCGTCCCGCTGTACGGCAGGCTGTCGGACCAGTACGGCAGGAAACCGCTGCTGCTCGTCGGGCTGGTCGTGTTCGTCGCAGGCTCCGCGCTGTGCGGCGTCGCCCAGGACATGCCCCAGCTCATCGCCTTCCGCGCGTTGCAGGGGCTCGGCGCGGGCGCGTTGATGCCGCTGTCGCTCGCGCTGGTGATGGAGCTGTTCCCGCCGGAGAGGGGGGCGCGGGTGCAGGGTGCCCTCGGCGGGGTGATGGCGCTCAGCTATCTCGCGGGGCCGTACCTGGGCGGGCTGTTCACCGACCACGCGAGCTGGCGGTGGTCGTTCTATGTGAACGTGCCGCTCGGGCTGGTGCTGATCGCGATCGTGGTGCTGCACCTGCCGTACCACCGGGGGACGGGCGGCGAGCGTCCCGACTACCTGGGGATCGCCGTCTTCAGCGTGGCGATCGGCGCTCTGCTCGTCGGCCTGACCGAGAAGGGGCTGGACGGCAACACGTGGACCAGTGCGGCCGTGGTGGCGCCGATCGCGCTGGCGGCGCTGTTGCTGGTGGTGTTCGTGGTGGTCGAGCGGCGGGCGGTGGCGCCGATCATGCCGATGCACCTGTTCGGCAACCGCACCTACACGCTGGTCAACGTGACCTCGTTCTGCACCGCGTTCTGCATGTTCGCCGGGGTCGTCTTCCTGCCCAGGTACTTCCAGGAGGCGCTCGGGCTCAGCGCGACCCAGTCGGGGCTGCGGATCTACCCGCTGACCCTGGCGATGGTGGTCGGCAGCATGGTCATGGGGGCGCTGATGACCAGGACCCGCGTCTACAAGCCCTGGCTCGTGGCCGCGCCGTTCCTGATGGTGGCGGGCACGCTGCTCTGCCTGAACCTGGCCGTCGACACGCCCGGCTGGCTGCTGGCGGGGTGGATGGTGCTCATCGGCCTCGGCATGGGGCCGATGCTGTCGGGGCTGACGGTGGCCGTGCAGCAGTCGGTGCCGCCCCGGTACCTCGGCACGGCCTCGGCCAATCTGACGTTCTTCCGCCAGATCGGCGGCTCGGTCGCGCTGGCGCTGGCCGGCACCGCCTACGCCTCGGTCATCTCGACCGAGGCGCCGCTGCACGGGCTGGCCGCCGCGCACGCCTCGGCCGCCTCGGTGGTCATCCCGTCGCTGGGGGTGGCGGGGGCGCTGGTGGCGCTGGCCGCGCTGGTGGCCCTGCCGGGCGGGCGGCTGCGGCCCATCGTCCGTGAGGAGCGGGCGGAGGCCGGTTTCGCGGCGTGAGCCGCGCCGTGCGAAGCTGTGTGTGTCCCAAACACCAGGAGGTCCTCATGGCGGAAACACCGGAGCCGGAAGTCAGCGAAACCCCCGAGGACGAGTTGAAGCGCAAGTTCCGCGAGGCGCTGGAGCGTAAGCGCAGCCAGCAGGCCGGGTCGGGCGCGGGTGGCAGGGGCGCCGACCCTTCCAAGATTCACGGGGCCCACGGGCCGGCTTCGAGCAAGCGTTCGTTCAGGCGGAAGAGCGGCGGCTGAGACCGGACTGTTCGGGAGGGTACGGCATGGGCCGTGCCCTCCTTTTCTTTTGCCTGCTATGTCGTAAAAGGTAGATCTTCGCCCGTTTTATGGGGTTACCTTTGCCCTTGTCCGTTTTCTTGGGTACAGTCCTGGTGTTATCAGCTAGTGACCTGGCCCTTCACAAGGAAGAGGCGGCTGGCTGACGTCGAATCCCGCGCCCGCGGGAACCGGGGACCCATCTCTTTGGGGTGAATCCGACAAGTGCGTCGGTAGGGCATCTCCACGCCCGAACCCGTCAGCTAACCCGGTAGGCGAGATGGAGAGGACAACCTACCTGATGGTTCACCGCGTCGTACCCCCAGCCCGCGTAGTGTCACCCGCCGCCGACTGAGAGCGGCCCCCCTTCCCCTGAACTTCCAGCGCTCCGCGTAGCGACCGTTTCGGCATACCCGCCCGGCTACGCCCTTGGGAGCGCTGCTTCCCCGTACCCTCACAAAGGACTCTTTGACTTCATGTCTGTACGTCTTGGCATGCGCTCGTTTGCCGCTATCGCCGCCGCCGCGTTCGGTGCGGTGGCCATCGGCGCCGGATCCCCCGCACACGCCGACACCCCCTACGACAAGCAGCCTCTGCTCAAGGGCGGCACCACCGCGTCCTACTTCTGGGACGACTCCTCCGGCCGCGCCGGAGACACCGGTCTGCCCGCCAGCGGCAAGCCCATGCAGAAGGGGCTCGTCGCCAGCCCGAGCTGGCCGCTGATGACCGAGGGCTACGTCGTCTACAAGGACAAGAAGGCGCCGTTCTTCGTCGGCGACCGCGGCCCCGGCGTCCCCTCCAACAGCGGTGTCATGCTCGACCTGGACGCCAAGACGTTCGCCTACCTGACCGGCGGCTCGTTCAACAGCAGCACGCTGGGCGTGGACGGCGTCGGTGGCGAGGGCCACATCAAGATCAAGTACGTCATCACCAAGTGGGGTTCCGGCCCCGGCAAGAAGAACTACCCGGTGGCGTACTCGTCCGGCGCCTGGTCCCGCGTGGACAAGCACCCGGCCAAGCCGCCGACCGTCCTCGTCAAGAAGGACACGGCGGACAAGAGCGAGCCCGCTCCCGCCGCGCCCGCGCCCGCAGCCGCCGAGCCCAAGGCCGCTGTGGCCGCTGTGGCCAACGTGGCCGACGTGCATCCGCAGGCCGCCTCTGCCGAGAGCGAGCCCGCCTCGGGCGCGTCGAGCGGCGTGACCGGCGCGGTCGTGGCCGGCGGCCTGGCCCTGGTCGGTGGCGGCCTGGTGATGGGCCGCGACCGGATCCGCAGGCTCATCCGACGCTGAACCTCGGGAGCCCGCGGACACGGGGACCGCGGGCTCATCGGGAACCCACCCTCAAGGGGCCCGCGGATCAGGGGATCGCGGACACACCTGACGACGGCTTGCGCCCACCCGCACTGGGCGCAAGCCGTCGAGCTTTTCAGACCTCCAGCTTCTCCTCGATGGCGCGAAGCTGGTGGCGGGCCAGGGCCAGGTTGGCGCGGCCGCGGTCGAGAGCCAGGTAGAGGAACAGGCCCTTGCCGCCGCGCCCGCTGATCGGGCGGATGATGTGATACTGGGAGCCGAGCGTGATCAGGATGTCCTCGATGGCGTCCTTGAGCCCCAGCGAGTCCATCGTGCGCAGCTTGGCCTTGACCACCTCGGTGTTGCCCGCGGCGGCCACCTGGAGGTCCAGGTCCTTGGAGCCGCCGAGCGCGCCGAGCGCCATGCCGCTGCCGTGGTCGACGATCGCCGCTCCGATCGAGCCGTCGATCGTCATCATCTCCTTGAGCGAGATGTCCATGCTCGTCATGTCTTCCTCCGTTCGCGTGCTGCGATGGCGGCCAGAGCGGCCGCCGTCCTGCGCCCCTCCAGCCGGAGCAGGCCGAGATTGGCGCCGGGGCCCGCCAGGACTGTGAGGACGATGGTGGGGCCCGCCGCGTAGCAGGCCGCGTAGCCGGCGGTGCCGGAGATGAGCGTCTCCTCCAGGGCGCCCCTGCCCGTACCCGCGATCATGCGTTTGCTCATCGCCAGGAGCGCCGCCGACAGCGCGGCCGTCTGCGCGCCGCCGTCCCCCGTACCGTTGCCGGGGCCGCTGCTGGGCAGGTCGCAGGCGATGGGCAGCCCGTCGACGGTGCAGGCGACGCTGCCGCTGACGTCCGCGGCGCGCTCGCGCAGGAGCGTCATTTCCTTCAGTACCTCGTCACGCAGCTCCACCGATGGCCTCCTCCTGCGTGAGGGAAACCTCACGACAGCTCCTCCAGCGCCTTCTTCAGGCGCAGCAGCAGCGCCAGGTCCGTCGGGTCCGCCGTGACCGCGGGGCCGACGGCGTCGGCGCCGGTCCTGGGCGCGGGCGGCGGTATGCGCTCGCGCCGCGTCCTTCTCGGCAGGGCGGGCGCGTCCTGGACGAGCAGGCCCGCCGCCGCCAGCCTGCGCACGGCCAGCAGGACGGAGTAGCCGGACCTGCCGAGCCGCTTGGCCAGGTCGAGCGGGGTCGCCTCCCGGTCGGCCTGGACGATGATCTCCCACTGCACCCGGCTGAGCGTCACACCCTGCCCCGGCAGCCTCGGCGACGGGCGCACCGGGGCGGCGTCCAGGTCGGCGGACGGCCAGATCTGCGCGAGTTGGGCGCGGCGCCTGGCGCACTCCCGCACCAGGCCGGTCACGTCGAAGTACCACTGGCCGCCCAGCCAGTGCTGCTCGCCGGGGCGGAACTTGGGCCGGGTCCCGCTGGCCGGCAGCAGGAAGAACGCCGCGTCCAGGACCGCGCCGAGCACGCAGTACTGCAGCTCGCCCTGCGTGACGGGGCCCTGTTCCAGCAGGCGCGCGCAGCCGCCGTCGGCCTGGAGCCTGCGCAGCTCGGCCTCCGGGACGCGGCCCCTGGCCGAGAGCAGACGCTCGACGCCCGGCGTCTGGGCGCACTCCATGTACGTCACGCGCCCGTCGGAGAGAAAGATCGTGCCGCTTCTGCCCACCCGCAGCGCGCCCGTGGAGCGCTCGCGGGCCAGGCCGGCCAGGAGGGTGTCGAGCTGGGCCATGGCTCACGCCAGCAACTGGCTGGAGATGGCCTGGAGGCGGTAGCGGGCCAGGGCCAGGTTCGACCGCTCCAGGTCCAGCCGGACGTAGACGACGAGTGGCCCCTCGAAGGCCGTGTCCAGCAGCCTGAGCAGGTGGTGGCCCCGGTCCGTGGTGACGAGCATGTCGTCGATGCGGACCGCCTCGCCTGGACACGAGCGGGTCAGGCCGTCGGTGGTCGCGCGCAGCGCCTCCGTCAGGGCGGCGGCGGAGCCTTCCGCGTCCACGCCGGGAGGGTTGCTGGTGGCCACGGCCAGGCCGCTCGTCTGGTCCACCAGCATGGCGTCCAGCGCCCCTGGAATGGCCATGACCTCGGCCAGGCAGCTGTCGAGTCCGAGCACGGGGCCTCCTCGCCGTCTTGGGGACTGGGACAGCGTAGGGACAACCGACATGATCGAATCAGGCGTCTTCGGCGGGGCTGGTACGAAGTTGAAGCTTTATCCGCCTCGGTGGAGAGATGCACCACCGTGATGGAGAAAAGTCACGGTTTACGCAGACTTTTCGCGACAAAGGAGAATCTCGTTCACGTTCTCCTCGGCCCACCTGGCCACCACCGAGACCGGCTCGTGCAGCGAGCGGCCGAGGGCGGTGAGCTCGTACTCGACCCGCGGCGGCACCTCGGCGAAGACCTCGCGGGTCAGCAGCCCGTCCTGCTCCATGGCGCGCAGCGTCTGCGTCAGCACCTTGGGCGTGACCCCGCCCATCCGGCCGCGCAGCACGGTGAAGCGCATCGGCCCGTCGATGAGGGCGAGCAGGACCAACACCGACCACTTGTCGCCGATGCGGTCCAGGACCAGCCGCGTGGGGCAATTAGGATCAAAGACATCACCGGTATGCATTAGGTACTTATAGCACGGTGAAGTAACCAGTATCCGATGGATACTCTTGGACGCATGAAGATCCTTCTGTTCGGCGCGACCGGCATGGTCGGCCAGCGCATCGCCACCGAACTGCGCAACCGTGGCAACGACGTGACCGCTCTCAGCAGGTCCGGCCCCGACAAGGGCGACGTGGCCGACACCGCCACCCTGGCCAGGGGCTACGACGTGGTGATCTCCGCGATCGCCCCGCCCCGCGACGGCACGGAGCCGGAGGCGCCCTTCCTGGCCGCCAACCGCGCTCTCATCGACGGCGCGCGCAAGGCCGGGGTCAGGCGTCTGATCGTCGTGGGCGGCGCGGGCAGCCTCCAGGTGGCGCCCGGCCTCGACCTGGTCGACACGCCCGGCTTCCCTGAGATGTACAAGAAGGAGTCGCTCGCCCAGCGGGAGGCCCTCAAGCTCTACCGCGAGGTCGACGACCTCGACTGGACCTACGTCAGCCCGGCCGCCGAGATCGACCCCGGCGAGCGCACCGGCGTCTACCGCATCGGCGGCGACCAGCTCCTCACCGACGCCGAGGGGCGCAGCCGCATCAGCGCCGAGGACTTCGCGGTCGCCATCGCCGACGAGGTGGAGAACGGCGCGCACCCGCGCAAGCGCATCACGGTCGCCTACTGAGGGTCACAGGAGGTCCTGCTCGGGCGCGCCGGGCTCGTCGGGCAGCAGCGCCCGCTCGTCGGGCTTGAACACCAGCACGTTGTCGACGTACGACTTCGCCGCCGTGGCCAGCCCCACGTCGGTCCCGGCCGCCTCCGACAGGAACCAGCGGTGGTCCAGGATCTCGTGGAACAGCTGCGCGGGCTCCAGCTTGCCGCGCAGCTCCACCGGGATCGCCGCCACCGTCGGCTGGAACACCTCGGCCAGCCAGCGGTGCGCCACGATCGCCTCGTCCTCGTGGCGCAGGCCCTGGGCGACCCGGAAGCCGTCGAGGTCGTTCAGCAGCCGTCGCGCCTGGTTCTCCTCCACGTCCAGGCCGGTCAGCCTGAGCAGCCGGCGCTGGTGGTGGCCCGAGTCGACCACCTTCGGCCGGACGATCAGCCGCCCGGTGCCGACCTTGCGCCGCACCATCATCTCGGCCACGTCGAAGCCGAGCAGGTTCAGCCTGCGGATCCGCTGCTCCACCTTGTGCCAGTCGACCTCTTCGATGACCTCGTCCTGGGTGATCTCGTTCCACAGGCGGTGGTAGCGGGAGACGACGTCCTCGGCCGTCTCCATCGGGTCGATGGACGGGTGCAGCAGCTCGCCCGCCTCCAGGTCGAGCATCTCGCCGAAGATGTTGGTGTGCGCGGCGTCGATGTCGGCCAGCCGCTGGCCCTCGCTGATCATCGGGTGCATCTCGCCGGTCTCCGCGTCCACCAGGTAGGCGGCGAACGCGCCCGCGTCCCTGCGGAACAGCGTGTTCGACAGCGAGCAGTCGCCCCAGTAGAACCCGTTCAGGTGCAGCCGCACGAGCAGCACGGCCAGCGCGTCGAGCAGCCGGGTCAGCGTGTCGGGCCGCAGCGTGCCCGACATGACCGCCCGGTACGGCAGCGAGAACTGCAGGTGCCGGGTGATCAGCGCGGCGTCCAGGCCGTCTTCGCGTCCGGTCACGTAGGCGACGGGCTCCACCGCGGGGGCGTCGAGCCTGGCCAGGTCCCACAACAGCTGGTACTCCCGCTTGGCGTACCGTTCGCTGATCTCCTTGATGGCGTAGACCTTGCCCGAGAGCCTGGCGAACCGCACCACGTGCCGGGAGATGCCGCGGGGCAGGTCCACCAGGTGGTGCTGCGGCCAGTCGGCGAGCGGGAGCTCCCAGGGCAGGCGGATCAGGTCGGAGTCGCCGAGCGCGCCGGTCATCTGGAGAGGCATGCGATCAGGATATTGTGCGACCGTGGACGAGTTTCTCAAATGGTACTTTTCTGGCCGTCCTGTCCTCGCCAGCATCCTGGGAGCCGACGGCTACGACCACACGCTCGGCGACTTCACCGCCGCGGGCTGGGCCGCCCGCGAGCGTGAAGAGGTCCAGTGGCTGGAGCGGCTGTCGAGGCTCGAAACGCCCACCCTCGACGACGCCATCGACAGAGACCTCGTCCTCTCCCAGCTCAGAGGCTCCATCGCGGTCGCGTCCTGGCCCGAGTGGCGGCGCGACCCGTCCGCCTACCTGGGGCCCGTCTTCAGCTCCCTGTTCACGCCGTTCCAGCACCGGCTCAAACCCGAGCCCGACCTGGTGACCGCGGCCATCGCCCGGCTGGCGGAAGTGCCGGGCGTGCTGGCCGCCCTGCGCGCCAACCTCGACCCCGACCTCGCCGCGCCGCTGCTGGTACGCCGCGGGCTCGGGCAGGCCCGCACCGGACGGCGGTTCCTCACCGGCACCGTCCCCTCGATGGTCGCGGACGAGACCCTGCGCGCCAGGCTCGCGCAGGCCGCGGAACCCGCCGCCGAGGCGTTCGACGAACTGGTCACCTTCCTGGAGACCTTCGAGTGCGGCGGCACCTGGCGGATGGGGGAGCGGCTGTACTCCACCCTGCTGCGCGAGCGCGAGCTGCTCGGCTACGGCGCCGCCGAGCTGCACCAGAAGGGCCTCGACGCCTGGGCCGCCATCGACACGCGGATGCGCGAGGTCGCGCGGCGCGTCAACGGCACCGAGGACTGGCGGGCCGCGATGGAGTCCCTCATGGACGACCACCCGCCGACCCTGGAGGACATGCGGGCCGAGTACGAGGCGGAGACCCTCCGGGCGCGCGACTTCGTCCGCTCCCGCGACCTGGTGACCTTCCCCGACGGGGAGGAGTGCCTGGTGCTGCCGTCCGCCGAGTACACCCGGCCCATCCTGTCGGTGGCGCACTACCTGGCGCCGCCGCCGCTCAGCAGCTCGCGCACCGGCGTGTTCTTCGTCCCCTACACGCCCGACGGCTTCACCGACGAGCAGGTACGGCAGCGGCTGCGGACCAACTCGCGGGCGCAGATGCCGTCGATCGCCGTCCACGAGGCGTACCCGGGACACCACTGGCACCTGTCGCACATGGCGTCCAACACCAGGACCGTCAGGAACGTGTTCCGCACCCCGTACTTCACCGAGGGCTGGGCCCTGTACGTCGAGAAGGTGCTGCACGAACAGGGCTACTTCGACACGCCCGCCACCGAGCTGGCGCACCTCGACTGCCGCGTCTTCCGCGCCGCCCGCATCGTCGTCGACACCGCGCTGCACTGCGAGGACATGACGATCGAGGAGGCCGAGACGTTCATGTCCACCAAGGCCTCGCTGTCACCCGGCACCGCCCAGGGCGAGGTCAACCGCTACTGCGCCTGGCCCACGCAGGCGCCGTCGTACCTGACGGGCGCCATCGAGATCGACCGGATCAGGGAGTCCTTCCAGGGCTCGCTCCGCGACTTCCACGACCGGATCGCCGGCTCAGGCGGCCTCCCCCTCGGCCTCGCCGAACAGGCCGCCCTGTCGTGACCCGCCCCGCTCCTACGCGGTCCTCCGGGGGAAGGACGGGGGGTTGAGGGAGCGGTCCACCACGGCGGTGAGCTGGTCGTCCGAGAGGATGGTCGGGGTGCCGACGCTCAGCCCTCGGACGTACACCTCGCACAGCCACTCCAGCAGCCGGGTGGCCTCGAACGCCTGCTCCAGCGTGGCGCCGATGGTCACCCCGCCGTGGTTGGCCAGCAGCGCCGCCTGCTTGCCCGCCATCGCCCGCCGGACGTTGGCCGCCAGTTCCGGCGTGCCGTAGGTCGCGTACTCGGCCACCTTCACCGTCCCGCCCAGCAGCAGCGCGTTGTAGTGAACGGGCGGCAGCTCCGGCAGCGTGGTGGCCACGACGGTCCCGAACACCGAGTGGGTGTGGACGACGGCCTGCGCGGACGTCGTCCGGTAGACGGCCAGGTGCATCGGGGTCTCGGAGGACGGCTGCTGGTCGCCTTCCACCAGGTAGCCGTCGACGTCCACGATGGGGCAGAGCTCGGGGGTGAGCCGGTCGAGGGCGACGCCCGACGGGGTGACCGCGACCAGGTCGCCCTGCCGCACGCTCAGGTTGCCCGACGTGCCGATCACCAGGCCCAGTTCCACGGCCCGCCTGCCGTACTCGCACAACTGCTCGCGGAGGCTCATGGCGGCAATGTAGTCGGTCGTCCGAAATGCATCAATCGCCCAGATCGCCGTGGGAGCTAGGCGGAGATTCTGTCGAGGGTGGCGAGCATCAGGCGTTCGAGGTCGACGCGGGTGAGGCGGTCCGGGTAGAGCAGCAGGTGGAGGCTGAGGCCGTCCATCAGGGCGAGGAGGTGCTCGGTCAGGTCGTCGAGGTTCTCCTCGGTCGACAGCTCGCCCGCCGCCCTCGCCTCGGCGAGCAGCCCGCGGACCGCGGCGCGCAGGTCCGCCGCCTCCGCCCGCTGCACCTCGGCCAGCCGCTCGGCCGCGAGGCTGCGGCTCCAGAAGCTCACCTCCAGCCGGGTCTCCTGGGTGCGTTCCGCGTCGAGCGGCAGGTTGTCGAGGAGCAGTTCGCGCAGGGCGGCCAGCCCGGTGACGCCCTCGACCTTGCGGGTCAGCCGCTCCCTGATGCGCTGGTGCGACTGGCTCAGCGCCGACAGCAGGATCTCGTCCTTGTCGGCGAAGTAGTGGGCGAGCACGCCGTTGGAGTAGCCCGCCTCCTTGGCGATCGCGCGTGTGGTGGCGGCGTCGATGCCGTCTCTGACGATCACCCGGCGGGCCGCTGACAGGACCTCGCGCCTGCGCTCGTCGTGGTCAACGATCTTCGGCATCGGCTGCCCCCTCTCGTGCTGCTTCCAGCATATTGACTTTTTAGTCGGACGTCTGTCTATTTAGACCCATGACCGTCGCCACCGTCGGCGTCCACATCGTCGACATCCTCGCCAGGCCCGTCGAACACATCCCCGCGGGCCAGGACACCGTGCTGGTCGAGCAGATCCGCCTCACCGCCGCGGGCGCCGCCGCCGGCACCGCCGTGGACCTGGTCAAGCTGGGCAACGAGGTCGTCACCATGGGCGCGGTCGGCGACGACGAACTCGGCGACTTCCTGCTGGCCGTGCTGGCCAAGCGGGGCGTGGACGTCTCCCGCCTGGTCCGCAGGCCCGGCGAGCAGACCGCCGCGTCCATCCTGCCCATCAGGCCCGACGGCGGGCGTCCCAGCTTCCACGTGCCGGGCGCGAACCTCGGGGTCACCCTCGCAGACCTGGACGAGGCGGCGCTGCGCGGCGCGAGGGCCATCCACCTGGGCGGCGTGGACGTCACGTTCGGCCTCGGCGACCCGGCCTTCTTCGCCCTCCTGGACTCGGTCCGGGCCGCCGGGACGATCGTCACCATGGACTTCCTGTCCGAGATGCCGGACCTGCTGGGCATGGCCCGCGCCTTCCTGCCGCACGTGGACCACGTCCTGCCCAACGAGGCGCAGGCCCTGCTCATGACGGGGGCCGAGACCGTCGAGGACGCCGCGCGGGCGCTGCTGGCGCAGGGGCCGCGAGCGGTCCTCGTCACCCTCGGCGCCGAGGGCAGCCTGGTGGTCACCGCCGACGGCGCGGAGCGGGTGCCCGCCCTCAAGACCGAGGCGGTCGACACGACAGGCTGCGGAGACGCGTACTGCGCCGGCTTCGTCACCGGCCTCCTGCACGGCCAGGACGTGCTGACGGCGGCCCGCTGGGGCACGGCCGCCGCCGCCCGCGTGTCCACCGGCCTCGGCTCGGACGCGGGCCTGACAGACCTCCCCACCACCCTGGCCCTGCTCACCTGACCACTCACCCACCAGAGAGAAGCCCGAAGAGATGACGACAGACGCCGAACTCCGTCAGCGCGCGGCGAAGGTGGTGCCCGGCGGGATGTACGGGCACCTCAACGCGGCCATCTTCGCGCCCGGCTACCCGCAGTTCTTCGAACGCGGCGAGGGCTGCCGCCAGTGGGACGTGGACGGGCGGGAGTACCTCGACTTCATGTGCAGCTGGGGCCCGGTCGTGCTCGGCCACCGGCACCCGCGCGTGGAGGAGGCCGCGGCCAGGCAGCTGGCGAAGGGCGACTGCCTGAACGGGCCGGGGCCGGTCATGGTGGAGCTGGCCGAGCTGCTCGTGGACCTCGTCCCCAGCGCCGACTGGGCGATGTTCTCCAAGAACGGCACCGACGCGACCACGCAGGCGCTCATGGTCGCCAGGGCCGCCACCGGGCGGACGAAGGTGCTGATGGCGCACGGCGCTTACCACGGCGCCGACCCCTGGTGCACCCCGTCGCCCGCGGGCACCACGCCCAGCGAGCGGGCCGATCTGGTCGAGTTCACATACAACTCGCTGGAGTCGCTGGAGGCCGCGGCGGCCACCGTCGAGGGGGACGTCGCCGCGATCATCGTGACGCCGTTCAAGCACGACTCGTTCGAGGACCAGGAGCTGGTGGAGCCCGCGTTCGCGCGCGGCGCCAGGGCGTTGGCCGACAGGCTCGGGGCCGCGCTGGTGATCGACGACGTGCGGGCGGGGTTCAGGATCGACCTGCGCGGCTCGTGGGAGCCGTACGGGGTCCGTCCGGACCTGACGGCCTGGTCGAAGGCGATGGCCAACGGGTACCCGATCGCCGCCGTGACCGGCACGGACGCGCTGCGCGGCCCCGCGCAGACGCTGTACTCGACCGGGTCGTTCTGGTTCTCCGCCGTGGCGATGGCGGCGGCGAAGGCCACGATCGAGACCCTCCGCGACACCGACGGCATCGCCGCCATGGAGCTGGCCGGAACCCGGCTGCGCGAGGGCCTGTACGCCCAGGCCAAGGCGCACGGGTTCACGGTGAACCAGACGGGCCCGGTGACGATCCCGTGGCTGAGCTTCGACGGCGACGCCGACCTGTCGACCGCCCTGTACTGGAGCGACGCCTGCCTGCGGCACGGCGTCTACATCCACCCGTGGCACAACTGGTTCATGTCGGCCGCGCACACCGAGGAGGACGTGGCCCAGGCCCTCGAACGCATCGACCGCGCCTTCGCCGAGACCCGCGCCCATGTCGGCGGGTGAGGGCGTGACGCGCAGGCCCTTGCCCTTCGTGGCGGCGTCCACGATGCTGTCGTCAGATTCACCGTGGCCTGAGCGGAACGGAATCCTCCTGCGGTAGGGGGTCACGGCAAGGTCACGTCTCGATCGCACCCCCTTGACGGGTATCCGGGGCCATTCGTACCTTCGGGAAACGTTTAGGAAACTTTCCTAACTGATCCTTCAGGAGCGCCCCTATGACCCATCCGGGAGAGATCACCCGGCGTCAGCTGCTGCGCCGTGTCGGCCTGACCGCCTTCGCCGTGGGGCCCGGTGCGGGCCTGCTGAGCGCCTGCGCCACCAGCGGCGCCGGCGACAGGCCGTCGGCCGCGCCGTCCACCTCGCCGGCCGTCTCCGCCGACCCGAAGAACCCGTTCGCGGTGGACGCCAAGAAGCCGCTCGAGGTGACGATCTTCAGCGGCGGGTACGGTGACGCGTACGCCAGGGATCTGCACGAGGTGCTCTACCAGAAGGAGTTCCCCGGCGTCACGATCAAGCACAACGCGACGCAGCAGATCAGCGCCCAGCTCCGCCCGCGCTTCGTCGGCGGCGACGTGCCGGACGTGGTCAACAACTCCGGGCCCGAGGCGCTCGACCTGGCGGCCCTGGCCACCGAGGGGCACCTGGCCGACCTGGCCCCGCTGTTCGACGCGCCGTCGATCGACGACCCGGGCAAGAAGGTCCGCGACACCGTGACCCCGGCCGTCCTGGACAACGCCAAGATCGACGGCAAGGACCTGGTGCTGAACTACACGGTGTCGCACCGGGCGCTCTGGTACAACGCCAAGCTGTTCGCGGGCAGGGGCTGGTCCGTCCCCAAGACGTGGGACGAGTTCAAGGCGCTGGGGGAGACGGCGAAGAAGGACGGCATCCTCCTGTTCGCGTACCCGGGGCAGAAGGGGCCCTACTACCAGCTCTGGAACGTCCTGTACACGGCCGCCAAGATCGGCGGCAACCAGGTCATCATCGACATCGACAACCTGGTCGACAACGCCTGGAACGTCGAGGCGATGAAGCAGTCGGTCACCGCCTGGGTGGAGATCCAGGCGAAATATGGCGACAAAGCGTACTTCGGCCTCGACCACACGCAGACGCAGGTCAAGCAGCTGGAGAACAAGCTGCTCTTCTACCCGGTCGGCTCCTGGGTCGAGAACGAGATGGTCAAGGACACGCCGCTCGACTTCGAGTACGCCATCGCCCCCATCCCGGACGTCACCTCGTCCGACAAGATGCCCTACGGCGCGATCCAGGTCGGTGTCGGCGAGAACTTCTTCGTCGCGGCCAAGGGCAAGAACCCGCAGGGCGGCCTGGAGTACCTGCGGATCATGCTCTCCAAGGAGGGCGCGAAGGGATTCACGGAGCGGACCAAGAACCTCACCGTCGTCAACGGCGCGGCCGAAGGGCTGGACCTGACCCCGGGCCTGAAGAGCGCCGCCAAGGCGCAGGACGCCGCCGGGCAGAACATCATCACCGACGCCCGGTTCGAGGGCTGGTACAAGGAGCTCTTCGACTACGGCACCGAGCAGATCAACGTGGTGATGGCCGGACGGATCACGCCCGACAAGTTCTGCGCCAACATGCAGAAGAAGGCCGACGAGATCAAGAAGGACTCGTCCGTCGTCAAGCAGACCCGGAGCCAATAGCCGATGGAGCGGTTGCGCAGGTACGGGTTCATCGCCGGATTCCTCATCGTCCCCGTCGTCCTCTACACGGTCTTCGTGATCAGCCCCTATGTCCAGGCGTTCCAGATCTCGCTGACGGACTGGAAGGCGTACGAGTCCAGACCGAACTACATCGGCTTGGAGAACTTCCGCCGGCTGTTCGAGGACGAGGCGTTCTGGCGGGCGCTGCGCAACCACGGGATCCTGCTGCTCGTGCTGCCGCTCGCGACGATAGCGATCGCACTCTTCTTCTCCTTCCTGCTGAACCTGGGCGGCGGATCGAGCGGGGCGGGCATGAAAGGGGTCTGGGGGTCGAAGTTCTACCGGGTGGTGTTCTTCTTCCCCCAGGTGCTCGCCGTGGCCGTGGTCGGAGTCCTGTTCAAGGCCGTCTACCGGCCCGACGACAGCGGAGTCATCAACGGCGCGCTGATCAAGCTGGGTTTCGAGCCGGTGGGCTGGCTCACCGAGCCGAGCCTGGCCCTGTGGTCCATCATCGCGGTGATGGTCTGGCAGGCCGTCGGCTTCTACGTGGTGCTGTTCTCCGCGGGCATGGCCGCCATTCCCAAGGACTATTTCGAGGCGGCGGCACTCGACGGCGCGGGGCGCGTCCGGCTGTTCTTCTCCATCACCCTGCCGTTGCTGCGCGACACCGTTCAGGTCGGCTGGATCTATCTCGGGATCGCGGCCTTCGACGGGTTCGCGCTGATCCAGGTGCTCGCGGGCGACAAGGGGGAGCCCGACGGGTCCACGGCCATCCTGCCGGTGCAGATCTGGAAGACCGCCTTCACCTATTCGAAGTTCGGCTACGCGTCGGCGATGGGAGTGGCGCTGTTCTTTCTCACCGTGACGTTCGCGGTGCTGACGTTGCGCACCACCAGGCGCGAGAGGATCGAACTCTGACATGGCCAAGCCTCGCCTGGAGAAGCCGCGGCTCAGCGTGCTCAGCGGGCTCTCGCACGTGGCGCTGCTCGTCTGGGCCCTGCTGATCATCCTGCCGTTGCTGTGGACGTTCCTCGCGTCCTTCAAGAACAACACGGAGATCTTCGGGGACGCGCTCCAACTCCCCGGCGCGCTGCGGCTCGACTCCTGGGGCAGGGCATGGGACAAGGCGCACATCGGCCGGTACATGCTCAACACCGTCGTCGTCGTGTTCTTCAGTACGGCCGGGACGATGCTGTTCGGGTCGATGGCGGCCTACGTCCTGGCTCGCTACCGGTTCTTCGGCAGCCGGGTCATCTACTACTACTTCGTGGCAGGACTGGCGTTTCCCGTCTTCCTGGCCCTGACGCCGCTGTTCTTCGTGGTCAAGCAGGTCGGGCTGCTGAACACGCACGTCGGGCTGGTGCTCGTCTACATCGCCTACTCGATGCCGTTCACGGTCTTCTTCCTGGCCGCATTTTTCCGGACATTGCCGGAAACGGTGGCCGAGGCCGCCAAGATCGACGGCGCGTCCCACACCCGTACGTTCTTCCAGATCATGGTGCCGATGGCCAAGCCCGGCCTGATCAGCATCACCATCTTCAACGTCCTCGGCCAGTGGAACCAGTACCTGCTGCCGCTGGTGCTCCTGTCGAGCGAGGACAAGTGGGTCATCACCCAAGGAGTCGCCAGCATCTCCACCATCGCGGGCTACGAGGCGGACTGGCCGGCGCTGTTCGCCGCGCTCAGCATGACGATCCTGCCCGTACTGGTCGTCTACATCATCTTCCAGCGCCAGATCCAGTCGGGGCTGGGTGCGGGTGCGCTGAAGTAACGTTGGCCTCATGAACGTCGAGAGCAAGCTCGCCGAGCTGCCGCACTGGCGGCGCGAGGGCGACGAGATCCGCCGCACGGTCGCCGCGCCCGATTTTCCCACGGCCATCCGGATCGTGGACGAGATCGCCGTCAAGGCCGAAGAGCTCAACCACCATCCCGACATCGACATCCGGTGGCGGAAGCTGCACCTGGCGCTCACCACGCACGACAAGGGCGGCCTGACGGAGCTCGACTTCCAGCTGGCAGCCCTGATCGACGACATAGCGGGCCGACACGGCGCGTAGTCGCGCGGTTACTCGCTAGAGTGGTCACCTGCCCGCGAGCCGGCCGCACAGGCGCTCGCGGAAGTCACCGCTCTGGGGGTCTCATGCGTCTGCCCGCACTGCTGCTCGTTCTGCTGACGGCGAGCTGCGCCACCGCTCCCGCCGTCCCCGACGTGGCGCCCACCAAAAGGGTCGTCTTCTCGGGCAGTGGCCAGCTCGCCCCCGGCGACAAGTCCGCGATCGTCTACGACAGCAAGCTGGTCCCCGAGGGGGCCCAGGTCAGCCTCACGGCCGAGGAGGTCGACGGGGGCACGCTGACGTCCATGGTCGTCGAGGGCTTCCTGCCGGCCCACACCTACGGGGCGCACCTGCACGCCAACGCGTGCGGCCTCAAGCCCGAGGCCGCCGGCCCCCACTACCAGCACCAGCACGGCCAGGCCAACGCGGCCAGCGAGGTCTGGCTCGACGTCACCACCGACGACTCCGGCTCCGGCCGCGCCACCGCGCGCAACGAGTGGGTCTTCGACCGGTCGCACCTGCCGCGCTCCCTGGTCATCCACGCCGGTCCCACCCAGCGCACCGGCTCCAACGCGGGCGAGGCGGGGGCCCGCGTCGCCTGCCTCAACCTCCACTGACGACGCCCGGCGCGGCCCGCGTCCACCAGGTCTGGCAGCTCCGGCCTGCGTAGCGGCGAGCTGTGGGGAAACGCGGGGTTCCCGATGCGCAGAACGAGGCCCGTCCGTCCGGAACCCCGGATGGACGGGCCTCGGCCGACTCACGTCAGGCGTGTTCGGCGGGGATGGTGCCCAGGCGGCCCGCCTGGTAGTCCTCGAACGCCTGCAGCAGTTCGGCGCGGGTGTTCATGACGAACGGCCCGTAGTGCGCGACCGGCTCGCCGATCGGCTCGCCGCCCAGGATGATCACCTCCAGCGTGTCCTTCGCCGAGATCGTGATGCTCTCGCCGTCGGTCACCAGCCCGGGGCGGTTGCCGAAGCCGTCGAACACCGCGAGCTGCCCGCTCTGGAACGGGCGCCGCTCGGTGCCGACCGTCCCGTGTCCGGACAGCGCGTAGGCGAGCGCGTTGAAGTCCTTGCGCCACGGCATCGTGAGCCGCGCGCCGGGGCTGATGGTGGCGTGCAGCAGCGTGATCGGCGTCTGGGTGCTGCCGGGGCCGACGTTCCCCGCCAGGTCGCCCGCGATGAGCCGCACCAGCGCCCCACCGTCGTGGCTGCTGAGCAGGACGACGCTGGCGCTGCCGATGTCCTGGTACTTGGGCGCGCTCATCTTCTTGGCGCCGGGCAGGTTCACCCAGAGCTGGATGCCGTGGAACAGCCCGCCCTTCTGCACGAGCCACTCCGGCGGCGCCTCCTTGTGCAGGATGCCCGACCCGGCGGTCATCCACTGGGTGTCGCCGTTGGTGATCGTGCCGCCGCCGCCGTTGGAGTCGAGGTGGTCGATCACGCCGTCGATCATGTAGGTGACGGTCTCGAAGCCACGGTGCGGGTGCCACGGGGTGCCCTTCGGCTCACCGGCGGCGTAGTCGACCTCGCCCATCTGGTCCATCATCACGAACGGGTCCAGGTAGGACGGCTTGATCGTGGCGAGCGCCTTGCGGACGGGGAAGCCCTCGCCCTCGAACCCGCTGGGCGCGGTCTCGACGGCGAGCACCTTCCGCTCCTGCGCTCCGGCCACCGGCTCGGGGAGGCGCGGCAGGGTCAGCAGGTTCTCTACGGTGACGGCGGGCATGTCGGGCTCCTTCCTGCGGAATCTGCCCGACACAACCAAGTTTATATTTCAACTATTCCAGGCCCGTCGCTCACCCGCTCATGAGGGTGGAACGGGGGGAGTCGTCAGCCGTCGCTCCCCCGTTCAGGAGGGCGGAACAGGGGAGAGTCGTCAGCCGTCGCTCACCCGCTCATGAGGCCGGAAGAGGCCGTCACGCGCCCGAGTAGAGTCTGTCGAGATCGACCAGCTGGACGCGTCCCCCGCTCCTCGCCGCGGCGTCCTGGAGCGCGGGCATGAATCCCGTCCCGCTGAAGAGCGTGATGACCTTGGGCGGTCGGCCGCCGGCCTCCAGGAGGGCGGCGATCTTCTCCATCCGCTCCAGATGGGCCAGGCCGAGCGTGTCGCCCCACTTCACCTCGCCGATGGACAGCAGCTTCCCGTCGGCGTCGAGGGCGACCAGATCGACCTCGTGCTGGGTCCGTGCGGCGCTGTCGTGGACCACTCCCGACAGCAGTCGGGCCGCCAGCCCTCCGAGCGTCTCCTCGGCCGCGAGGTCGTGCGCCCACGTCCGGCAGACGTGCTCGAAGACCGGGCCCGCCACCGCGCTGCGGAAGCGGGGCTGGGAGGCGGCCCACAGGCGTTCCGTCCTGCCGGGACGTGCCTGCTCGAACTGTGCGAAGTACGGCCGCATGATCGCGTGGTAGAAGCGGACCAGGGGCTCGGTGATGCGGTAGGCCGAGCGGTTGCTCCTGAAGGCGTCCGGCTCGACCGTCAGCAGGCCGGCGTCGGCGAGGACGGTCAGGTGGTGGGAGATGTCCGTCGCCTTGCGTTCGATCCGGCTCGCGATGGCGCCCCTGGTGTGGTTTCCCTCCGCGACAGCGGCCAGCACGGTGTGGTAGAGGCCGGTGTCGGTGAGCGTCGGGTCTTCGGCCAGCAAGGCTCTGACCTCTCTGAACAGCGGGCTGGCCGGGTTGAGCACGTGGTCGACCACCCAGTCGTCGAACTCCTCGACGCGCGTGGGCGCGGCTCCGCGGAGGAACTCCGTCTTGTACGCGGGCGTTCCTCCCAGGACGAAGTACACGAGGGCGGCCAGCCGTGGGTTGTCCAGGCCCCAGAACTCCCTGGCTGCCCGGAAGTCGAACGTCGGCACGATGAGCTCGAGAGACGCCCTGCCGCGCAGCGGCGCCGTGCCCATCAGCAGGCCGCCCATGAACGAGATCGACGACCCGCAGAGCAGGATGCGCGCACGGGACTCGTGGCGTTCCCTCCGCCGGGGCGACAGCGCCCGCTGGATCACCGACGGCAGTTCCCGGGCGCCGCGGACCAGGTAGGGGAACTCGTCCAGGACCACGGGAACGGGCCGGTCCGCGCCCAGCGAGAGCAGCCCGTCGATCGCCTCGTCCCAGTCGGCGAAGCGGATGGTTCCCGGTGACCCGAGGTGCTGTCCGACTGCCTCGCCGAGCTGGCGAAGGGACTCGGCTCGGGGCACCGCCTCCGTCGCGGCGTAGTAGAAGCCGCCGGTGGCCTCGCACATCGCCTCCAGGAGGAAGGTCTTCCCCTGGCGGCGGCGACCCGACACGACGCCAAGGGTGGCTCCTGGCTGCTCGTCCGAGACGAACCGGGTGAGCTGCGCCCACTCCCAGGTCCGGTCGAACATGTCGCCGGGCTTCGGTAGGTCCATCGCTGCCTCGCACTCTTTTAGGAGTGCGATTATAAGGACTCGGCTCCTAAGAAGTCCCGCCTACGAGGCGGGGATGCGGGAGAGCATGCGTTCCATGCCGTTCACCCAGTTGTGGCGGAGGGCCTCCGCCGCTGACTTCAGGTCGCCCGCCAGCAGGAACTCGGCGATCCGGCTGTGTTCGGCGGCCTCGCGCTCCAGGGGGGCGTCGTCGCCCGCCAGGAGGTGGGCGTAGCGGCGCATGCCCGCCTTGACGCTGGTGATGAGGTCGAGCAGGCGCTCGTTCTGGCAGCCGCTGAGCAGGAGGTCGTGCCACTCGTCGTCGTGACGTTCGATGACCTGCTGCTCGGCGACGCTGTCGGGGAAATCGGTGGCCAGCCTGAGCAGGTCGGGGGCGATCCGCTGGAGGTGGGCGGGGTCGGAGCCGTCGAGGGCGAGCGCCTCCAGCGCCGCCACGATCTCACAGAGCTCCCGGAACTCCTTGCGGCTGACGGGCGCGAACGTGAAGCCGCGGCCCTGGTTGCTCTCCAGGACGCCCTCGCCCGCCAGGGTGATCAGGGCTTCGCGCAACGGGGTGCGGCTGACGCCCAGTTCGGCGGCCAGGGCGGCCTCGTTGACGTCGGTGCCCGCGGTGAACTCTCCCCGGTCGAGCCGACTCAGCAGCTCTTCCCTGATCTGCTCGCGTAGCGGTCGCCGCTCGATCGGCATGAGGCTCCCTCGCTCCGTTCGGCCCGGATCCAAGCGTAACGCTTGACGTGATGCAAAATACTGCACTATGAATTCTGAATACAAAATAGCATATGACATGAAGATCGGAGATTATGGTGGGGCTGACCCGGGTGCCGGGGCTGCTGTTCGGCGGAGACTACAACCCCGAGCAGTGGCCTGAGGAGGTGTGGGCCGAGGACGCGCGGCTCATGGCCGAGGCGGGCGTCAACCTGGCCACCGTCGCGGTCTTCTCCTGGTCGCGGCTGGAGCCGCGCCAGGGGGAGTACGACTTCGGCTGGCTGGACCGGGTGCTCGACCTGCTCCACGCGCACGGCGTCGCCGCCGACCTGGCCACCGCGACCGCCACCCCGCCGCCGTGGCTGGTGCGCGAGCACCCGGACGTCATGCCGGTCAACGCGGACGGCGTCCGCCTCGAGTTCGGCTCCCGCCAAGGCTACTGCCCGAGCTCGCCCGTCTTCCGCGAGCACCTCGTCCGGCTGACGACGGCCATGGCCACGCGGTACCGGAACCACCCGGCCCTGGTGATGTGGCACATCGGCAACGAGTACGCCGACCACACGCTGGAGTGCTTCTGCCCGGAGTCCGCCCGGCACTTCCGGGAGTGGCTGACGGCCCGCTACGGCGACGTCGACGCGCTGAACGCCGCCTGGGGGACGTCCTGCTGGGGGCAGCACTACACCGCGTTCGCCCAGATCGAGCCGCCGCGCACGGCCCCCGGCCCCGTCAACCCCGCCCAGGTCCTCGACTGGCGCCGCTTCTGCAGCGACGCGCTGCTGGAGCTGTTCCTGGCGGAGAAGGCCGTGCTGCGGGCGATCACCCCGTTCGTCCCGATCACCACGAACTTCATGAGCATCCTGCACGGCCTGGACTACTGGAAGTGGTCCGCGGCCCTGGACGTGGTCAGCGACGACGCCTACCCCGACCCCGCCGACCCCGAGTCGCACGTGGCGGTGGCGCTCAGCTACGACCTCATGCGCTCGCTCAAGCAGCAGCCGTGGCTCCTGCTGGAGTCCGCGCCGTCGGCGGTGTCCTGGCGCGAGGTGAACGTCCCCAAACCGCCGGGGATGATGCGGCTGCACAGCCTGCAGGCGCTCGCGCACGGCTCCGACGGCGTGCTGTTCTTCCAGTGGCGGCAGGCGAAGTACGGCCCGGAGAAGTTCCACTCGGCGCTCCTCCCGCACGGCGGCACCGCCACCCGGGGCTGGCAGGACACCCTGCGCCTCGGCCAGGACCTGCGGAAGCTGGGCGAGCTCGCGGGCGCGGAGACGAAGGCGCAGGTCGCGATCGTCCTGGACTGGGAGAGCTGGTGGGGCCTGGAGGCCCCGGAGTCCATGCCGTCGAACCGGCTCAAGCTCAAGGACCTGCTCCTCGCCTGGTACCGGCCGCTGCACGCGCGCGGCGTCGCGGTCGACCTCGCCCCGCCGGGACGTGACCTGTCCGGCTACCGCCTGGTGATCGTCCCGAACCTCTATCTCTGCACGGACGAGCAGGCCGAGGCCCTCGCCGCGTTCGACGGCGAACTGATCGTCGGCCCGTTCTCCGGCGTGGTGGACGCCGCCGACCAGGTCCACGAGGGCGGCGCCCCCGGCCCGCTCCGCGACCTGCTCGGCATCGAAGTGGACGAGTTCTGGCCCCTCCAGGACGGCGTCACCCAGGACACCACCGCCGGCCCGGCCCGCACCTGGGCCGAGTGGATCCGCCTGGTCGACGCCGAGCCCGTCGCGTCCTACGAGGGCGGCGAGCTGCACGGCCGTCCGGCGATCACGCGCAAGGGCAACGTCACCTACGTCAGCTGCCTGCTGGACGACGTGACCCCCGTCCTGGCGCCCCTGCTCGGCGGCCTCGACCACGTGGACGTCCCCGAGGGCGTGGAAGCCGTCCGGCGAGGCGGCCACCTCTTCCTGCTCAACCACACGACCACCCGCCAACAGGTCACCCTGCCGCGGCCAGGGACGGACCTGCTCACCGACACCGCCCTGCACGGCGACATCGAGCTCGCCCCCCGCGACGCCGTCGTACTCAGGATCGAAGGAGACAAGTGACGCACCCGTACATCCCCAACGCCGTTCCCGGCGTGCGGGCCGAGATGCTCGCCGCCATCGGCGCGTCGAGCGTCGCGGACTTCTACGCCGACATCCCCGCCGACCTGCGCCTCGACCGGCCGCTCGACCTGCCGGAGCCGCTGCCGGCCGAGCGGGACCTGGTACGCCACATGAGGTCGCTGTTCGACAAGAACCGGGACACCGAGGAGGCGCTCAGCTTCCTCGGCCACGGCTGCTACCCGCACCACGTCCCGGCGGTGTGCGACGAGGTGAACTCCAGGAGCGAGTTCCTGACCGCCTACGCGGGCGAGCCGTACGAGGACCACGGCCGGTTCCAGGCGCTGTTCGAGTACGTCAGCATGATGGGCGAGCTGCTCGAGATGGACGTGGTCAACGTCCCGACCTACGACGGCTTCCAGGCGGCCGGCACCGCGCTGCGCATGGCCTGCCGGTACACCAAGCGGTCGAAGGTCCTGGTCAGCGCGGCGATCAGCGCTGACAAGCTGAGCAAGCTGCGCGACTTCCTCGCCCCCGACATCACCCTGGAGACCGTCGCCGTGGCGGAGAACGGCGAGCTGGGCGAGGTCCGGCTCGACGACTCGTACGCCGCCGTCTACCTGGAGACCCCGAACGTCTACGGCGTCGTCGAGACCCGCGGGCGCGAGCTGGCGGACCTGGCGCACGCGCACGGCGCGCTGCTCGTCGTCGGCGCGGACCCGATCTCCCTCGGCGTCCTCGCCCCGCCCGCCTCCTACGGCGCGGACATCGCCTGCGGCGACATCCAGTCGCTCGGCATGCACCAGAGCTACGGCGGCGGCCACGCCGGCTACATCGCCACCCAGGACCACGAGCCGCTGGTCGCCGAGTTCCCGTCGCGGCTGTTCGGCATCGCGCCGACGGCGGTCCCCGGCGAGTACGGCTTCGGCGACGTCTACTACGACCGGACCTCGTTCGCGCTGCGCGAAGAGGGCAAGGAGTGGGTCGGCACCGCCGCCGCCCTCTGGGGCATCACGGCCGGGGTCTACCTGGCGCTCATGGGCCCGCAGGGCATGCGCGACCTCGGCGAGACCATCCTGGCGCGCACCCGCTACGCCATGGACGCGCTGTCCCGCTCGGTGACCGTGCTGCACCCGGACGCCGTCCACTTCCGTGAGTTCGCCGTGCGGGTACCCTCGACCGACGCGCTGCTCGCCGCGCTGCGCGAGCGCGGCATCTACGGCGGCGTCCCCCTGGACGACCGCACGCTGCTGGTCTGCGTGACCGAGCGGCACACCCTCGCCGACATCGACCGGCTCGCCGCAGCCGTGGAGGAGGTCCTGTGAACACCGGAGAGTCCTTCGCCGAACTGCCCGTCGCGCCGAAGCCGCCGCTGCGCCGCTTCCACCAGGCGCGCTGGGACGAGCCGATCATCTTCGAGCTGTCGCAGCCGGGGCGCCGCGGCCTCGCCGTCCCCCAGCCGGACGCCGAGCGGGTCGAGCTGCCCGACTCCGTCCGGCGGGCCACGCCACCCGCGCTGCCCGAGATGTCACAGCTGCACGTGCTGCGGCACTACCTGCGGCTGTCGCAGGAGAACCTCGGCGTCGACCTCAACATCGACGTCGGCCAGGGGACCTGCACGATGAAGTACAGCCCCAAGGTCAACGACCAGTTCGCCGCCGCGATCGCCGAACTCCACCCGCTCCAGCACGAGGACACCGTCCAGGGCGTTCTGGAGATCTACTGGAGACTTGAGCGGATGCTGGCGGAGATCTCCGGCATGTCGCGGGTGTCGCTCCAGCCCGGGTCGGGCTCGGCCGCCATCTACGCCAACATCGCGATGATCCGCGCCTACCACGCCTCCCGCGGCGAGACGCACCGCGACCAGGTCATCACCACGATGTTCTCGCACCCGTCGAACGCGGCCTGCGCCAAGACCGCGGGCTACGACGTGATCACCCTGATGCCGGACGCCGACGGCTACCCCGACATCGAGGCGCTGCGCGCCGCCATCGGCCCCCGCACCGCCGCCCTCATGATCACCAACCCGGAGGACACCGGGATCTTCAACCCCCGCATCAGGGAGTTCGTCGACCTCGTCCACTCGGTCGGCGGCCTGGCCTGCTATGACCAGGCCAACGCCAACGGCATCCTCGGCATCACCCGCGCCCGCGACGCCGGGTTCGACCTGTGCCACTTCAACCTGCACAAGACCTTCTCCACGCCGCACGCCTGCGGCGGCCCGGCGGCCGGAGCCTGCGGCGTCTCGGACGACCTCGCGCCGTTCCTGCCGGGGCCCGTGGTCACCTTCGACGGGTCGGCGTACGGGCTCGAGACGCCGGAGAAGTCGGTCGGCAAGATCCGGCCGTTCCTCGGGGTCACGCCCAACGTGGTCCGCGCGTACGCGTGGATCATGGCGTTCGGCGCCGACGGGCTGCGCGAGGTCGCGGAGACGGCGGCGCTCAACAACAACTACCTGATGCACCGGATCCTGCAGATCCCCGGGGCGTCCGCGCCGTGGGACAAGCGGCGGGTCGAGCAGGTGCGCTACTCCTGGCAGGAGCTGTCGGAGGAGACCGGTGTGCACTCCGAGGAGATCGGCGTCAGGGCTGCCGACTTCGGGGTCCACTACTGGACCAGCCACCACCCGTACATCGTGCCCGAGCCGTTCACGCTGGAGCCCACCGAGTCGTACTCCCGCGAGGACCTCGACGAGTACGCCGCCATCCTCGCGCACGTCGCCGAGGAGGCCCGTCGGGATCCGGAGTTCGTCAAGGGCGCCCCCTACAACCAGACGATCCACAAGATCGACCCCACGTCCCTCGACGACCCCAAGCAGTGGGCGCCGACCTGGCGCGCCTACGTGCGCAAGCACCTCACGGCCGGGGACTGACCGATGACCCCCGACACGCGACACGTGGCGGCGCGCGGCGAGGTCGTGGGCCTGGTCGTCAACCCGGTGGCCGGGCTCGGCGGGTCCGCCGGGCTCAAGGGCAGCGACGGCGCGTCCGTGCAGCGCGAGGCCCTGACGCGCGGAGCGATCCCGCGGGCGGGGGAGCGTGCGGCGCAAGCCGTCCGCACGCTGCTGTCCCGCCGCCCGGGTGCCCGCCTTGTCACGGTGTCGGGGGTGATGGGGGAGGACAGCGTCCGCGCCGCGGGCGGCGCCCCCGAGCTGGTACGACTCCCGCTCGCCCCGCGAGCGGGTGGGACCAAGGCGGCGGACACGCGGGCGGCGGTGGTCGCGCTGGCCGGGGTGGATCTGCTGCTCTTCGCCGGAGGTGACGGGACCGCCCGGGACGTGCTCGACGCGCTCCGCTCGCTCGGTGACCAGGCCCCGCCGGTGCTGGGGATCCCGGCCGGCGTGAAGGTGTACTCCGGGTGCTTCGCGCTCAGCCCCGCCACCGCGGGGTTCCTCGCCGCCGACCACCTCTCCGCCCTCTCCCGCGCCAGAACCACCGCTGCCGAGACAACCCCCAGCGGCGTCTCCCTGACCGGCACCCTCGCCACCAACGGAGGAGAGCTGGACGAGGCCGAGGTGGTGGATCTCGACGAGGAGCGCTACCGGTACGGACTGGTCAGCCCCCGCCTCTACGGGACGGTGCGCGTTCCGGCGGCGAGGGGAGCGCTGTCGGGACGGAAGGTGGGGGCGTCCGCGACGGCGGCCGGCACGGTCGGAGGAATCGCGCGGGAGGTCGTGGCACGGATGCGGCCCGGAGTGCGCTACGTGCTCGGGCCGGGAGCCACCACCTCTGCGGTGGGCCGCAGGCTCGGCCTGGCCACCACCCTGCTCGGGGTGGACGTCGTCGAGGTGGAGCAGTCCGGGGGCGTGCTGGTGGCGGGTGACGTCTCGGAGCGCGAGCTGTTTACCCTGGTCAACGGGCACCACGCGGTTGTGGTGCTGTCGGTGATCGGAGGGCAGGGGTTCGTCGTGGGGAGAGGAAACCAGCAGATCTCGCCCCGGGTGATGGACGCCGTCACCGCCGGGCGAACCGGCGGCGAACAGACCGCCGGGCCCGCCGGCGGGGGGCTGATGGTGCTGGCCAGCCAGCAGAAGCTGGCCGCTTTGGGGGGACGTCCGCTGCTGGTCGACAGCGGGGACGAGGACCTGGACAGGAGGCTCGCCGGCCACGTCCAGGTGATCACCGGATATCGCGAAAGCACGATTTATCGCATTTGTGCGGCAAGTGAGGAGTTCCACGGATGAACACGCTCGAGGGCAAGGTCGCGATCGTCACGGGCGGTGCCTCGGGCATCGGCCGCGCCACCGCGCTGCTCTTCGCCGGCCACGGCGCCCGCGTCGTGGTCGCCGACATCGACGGCGCGGGCGCCGAGGCGACGGTCAAGGAGATCGCCGCCACCGTCGAAGGGCCGGGGGCGAGGGCCGTCGCGGTGCGGGCCGACGTGGCCGACTCCGAGGACTGCCGCCGCGTCGTCGAGACCGCCGTCGCCACGTTCGGCGGGTTGCACGTGCTGTTCAACAACGCCGGCATCATCCGCCGCACCACCGCCCTCGACCTGGACGTCGAGGAGTGGGACCGGGTGATGGCGGTCAACGTCCGGTCGGTGTTCCTCATGTGCAAGCACGCGATCCCCGCCATGACCGAGGGCGGCGCGATCGTGAACACCGGTTCCGGCTGGGGGCTCAAGGGCGGCGGGAACGCGATCTCGTACTGCGCGTCCAAGGCCGCCGTGGTCAACATGACGCGGGCGCTCGCGATCGACCACGCCAAGGCCGGGATCCGGGTGAACTCCGTGAACCCCGGCGACACCGACACCCCGATGCTCCGGGACGAGGCCCGGCAGCTCGACGAGGACTGGGCCGCGTTCGAGGCCGACGCCGCCGACCGGCCGATGGGCCGCTCCGGCAGCCCGGACGAGATCGCCCAGGCCGTGCTCTTCCTGGCGAGTGACGCCGCCAGCTACATCACCGGTTCCGCCCTCGTCGTCGACGGCGGCGGGCTCGCTTAACCGCAAGACCCCCCAAAGGAGCAAGACCATGAAGCGTGCGCTTGCCGTCATCGGCATCCTCGCCCTCGCGACGACCGCGTGCAGCGGTAGCGGTGGAGGCAACGTCCCCGGCGTCAGCAGCGCCGGAGGGCCCGTCACCGTCCGCTGGTCCACCTGGGGCTCGGCCGACGACGTGAAGGTGTACGAGGAGTTCATGCAGGACTTCGAGAAGCGCCACCCGAACATCAAGCTCAAGCTGGAGCCGGTGGCCAAGTACGAGGACTACCACCCCAAGCTGCTCACCCAGCTCACCAGCAAGACCGCGCCCGACGTCTTCTTCGTCGGCGACGACAACATCGGCAAGATCGTCTCGGCCGGCGTGCTCAGCCCGCTCAACGACCTGCTCGGCGGGCCGGACTCGAAGAGCAAGCCGGAGGACTTCTTCGAGGGCATCTACGGCGGGGCCAAGAAGGACGGCAAGATCTACGGCGTCCCGAACGACACGAACCCCGAGGTCCTCTGGTTCGACAAGAAGGCGCTCAAGGACGCGGGCATCACCGAGGACCCGGCCGCCCTCTATGCGGCCAAGCAGTGGACGATGGCCAAATATCTGGAGATGAACGCCAAGCTCAAGGCGGCGGGCAAGGCCGGGTCCATCTTCTGGAACTGGTACGGCTCGACGTACTCGATCATCAACGGTTTCGGCGGCAAGGTGTGGGACGGCGGCAAGTTCGTCGCCACCACCGACGCCAAGGCCCGCGAGGCCCTGCAGACCCTGGCCAAGGGCTACCAGGACAAGACGTTCCTCTCGGCCGACCTGCAGCCCGCCAGCAACGGCCCGGACACCCAGTTCCTCAAGCACAAGGCCGGCTTCTACGCCGGCGGCCGGTGGATGATCGAATCCCTCAAGAAGGGCGGCGAGCTCGCCGACTACGACATCGTGCCGTTCCCCTCGCAGTCCGGCGAGCCGATGCCCGGCGCGGTGGCCGCCTCCTACCTGGCGCTCAACAAGGACACCAAGCTGCCGAAGGAGGCCTTCACCTTCCTGACCGAGTTCGTCAGCAAGGAGGGCCAGCTCATCCGCCTCAAGACCGGCGCCGCGGTGCCGTCCATCAAGGGCGCGGAGCAGGTCGTGCTGCAGGGCAACTATCCCGCGCACGCGCAGACCTTCCTCGACGTGCGTGACAACGGCTTCGCCAACTACCCCGAGGAGGTCGGCGTTCCCGGCCTGACCGCCGACATCAACGACCAGCTGATGAAGGTCTGGACCAACAAGGTCGGCTTCGATCAGGGCATGACCGAGCTGCAGAAGCTCGTCGAGAGCAAGATGGGCTGAGCGTGGCCGTTCTCACCCGGACCCGCCCCCGGTCCCGCCACGCCGCGGGGAAGATCAGGACCAAGGACGGCTGGTGGGCCGCGTTCTTCCTGGCGCCCCAGGTCGTCGCCTTGGTCCTGTTCCTGCTGATCCCGCTCGGGTTCGCCGTCGTGCTGGCGTTCATGAACTGGGACGGGCTCGGCCAGAAGCAGTGGGCCGGTTTCAGCAACTTCGCGGCGCAGTTGTCCAGCCCCGACTTCGGGCTGGCCGTGTGGAACACGATCAAGCTGACGCTGCTCACCGTGCCGTTCGGGCTCGGGCTCGCCATCCTCATCGCCGTCGCGCTGAACAACATCAAAGGCCGCGGCTTCTACCGGGTGATGTACTTCATGCCCGTCGTGACCAGCTCCGTCGCGGTGGCGCTGATGTGGCAGGTCATCCTGGCCGGAGACGAGAACGGGGTGCTCAACACCTCGCTGCACCGCTGGTTCGGCATCACCCCGCCCGACTGGCTCCTCGACCCCGGCTGGGTGATCGTGGCCATCGCGGTGGTGACGATCTGGTCGTCGCTCGGGCTCAACGTGGTGATCTTCCTGGCCGGGCTGCAGACGATCCCGCCGCAGCTCGTCGAGGCGGCCAAGCTCGACGGCGCCGGAAGCCTCCGGATCTTCCGTTCGGTCACCCTGCCGATGCTCTCACCCACGATCTTCTTCTCCACCGTGGTCGCGGTGATCAGCTCGTTCCAGGCGTTCGACCAGATCTACGTGCTGGTCGATCCGAAGGACAACGAGGGGGCCCGCACGATCGTGTTCCAGGTCTACAAGCTGGGCTTCAGGGACTTCCAGTTCGGGATGAGCAGCGCCGCCGCGCTGATCCTGCTGGTGCTGACACTGCTGGTCACGCTCGTCCAGTTCGCCGCGCAGAAGCGCTTCGTCCACTACGACTCATGAGAGGGCTCGCATGCGAAGCAGGCAGGTAGCCCTGCATGCCGTCCTGGCCTTGGGCGGGCTGGCCATGCTGTTCCCGTTCGTCTGGATGCTGCTCACGTCCTTCAAGGGCGCGCACCAGATGCTGAACAACCCGCTCGACTGGCTGCCGAACCCGTGGCGGGCGCAGAACTATGCGGACGCGCTGAGCGAGGTGCCGTTCGGGCGGGCGTACTGGAACAGCATCTACATCGCCGCGTTGAACGTCGTCCTCACCCTGCTCACCTCGGCGATGGCCGCCTACGCCTTCGCCAGGATCCGCTTCAGGGGCTCGGGCGCGCTGTTCATCCTGTTCCTGGCCACCCAGATGGTGCCGCCGCAGGTCATCGTCGTGCCGCTGTACCTGATGCTGGCGCAGTTCGGCTGGGTGGACTCGCACCTGTCGCTGATCGTGCCGACCATCGCGAACCCGTTCGCGGTCTTCCTGCTGCGCCAGTTCATCAGGGCGGTGCCGATGGAACTGGAGGAGGCGGCGCGGCTCGACGGGGCCGGCCGCTGGCGGATCTTCTGGAGCATCGTGCTGCCGAACATCCGCCCCGGGCTGGGGGCGACCGGCATCATCGTCTTCCTGGCCTCATGGAACGCGTACCTCTTCCCGCTGATCTTCCTGAACTCGCCGGAGATGGCCACCGTGCCGCTGCTGCTCAGCCAGTTCTCCAAGCAGCACGGGGCGGTCGACTACGGGCTCACCCTGGCGGGCTCCGCGATCGCGGTGGTCCCCACGCTGATCGCCTTCCTGATCGGCCAACGCAAGATCATCAACTCGATGGCCGCATCCGGCCTGGGAGGACGCTGATGCTGGATCTCCGCGAGCGCCCCTTCACCGAGCGGGGCTCGCGCCTGCTGGTGATGGCGGCCGACGACGGCTCCCTCTGGATCGCCAGGGCCGAGTACGAGACCAGGCTGCGCGAGACGTCCGTCCTGACGGGCCTGCGGGTCTTCGCCGGGTCGCGCGAGCTGCCGGTCCGCCGGGCGCTGCCCGACCGCGTCGAGTTCGCGGACGGGGTGACAGACGGGGTGACGCTGGCCTTCGCGGACCCGGACTCGATCGTCCTGCTCGGGACGGGAGCGCGAGCCGTGTGGGACGGCGGCGAGGCGGCGGTCGACGGCTGCCTGACCCTGGTCGGCTCCCCGCCGCCGGCCGGCGCGGACGTCCTGGGCGCGGCCGCCCGGCGCTGGCGCGACTGGTTCGACCGGATGCCCGCGGTCCCCGACGACCTGCGGGAACGGGCCGAGCAGGCGTGGTGGACGCTCGCGGTGAACCTGGTGCGGATCCAGGGCAGGGAGTCGCTGATCCCGTCCAAGTACGGATATGTCGGCCTATGGAATTGGGACTCGTACTTCCACGCCATCGCGCTCAGGCACGCCGACCCCGCCCTGGCCAGGGAGCAGATCCGCATCCTGCTCGACAACCAGCGCCCTGACGGCCTGATCCCCGACGTCGTGCACGACCACGGCGTGCTCGCCGAGACCACCGACCTGCCCCGCTCCGACCTGGCCCGCCTGGAGCAGCACGTCGGCGGCGGTCCGATCGGACCGCAGGTCCCGGTGACCAAGCCCCCGCTCACCGCCTGGGCCGTCTGGAAGATCCACGAGCGCGACCCCGACCCGGGCTTCCTGGCCGAGGTCTACGAGCCGCTGGTCAGGTCGCAGGAGTGGTGGTTCGAGCATTCGGACCCCGACGGCGACGGCCTGGCCGAGTACCTGCACCCGTACTCGTCCGGCCTGGACGACAGCCCCATCTGGGACCATGGCCCGCGAGCCGAGCCGCCGGACCTCAACTCCTACCTGGCGCTGCAGTACGACCGCCTGGCCGACATCGCCGCCGTGCTCGGCCGGGACCAGGGGATCTGGCGGGACAAGGCCCAGGCGCTCGTCGACCTCATGGTCGAGCGCCGCTGGAACGGCTCCCGCTTCGTCACCAGGCCGTCGGACGACGTCCGCACCCCGCTGGACTTCATGCCCCTGTTCACCGGCAGGCTCCCCGCGGAGATCGCCCGCACCCTCGTCGACGGCCTGACCTCGCCGAGCTTCTGGGCCGAGCGCCCCGTGCCCACGGTGGCGTTCTACGACCCGCGCTTCGACCCCGACGCCATGTGGCGCGGCCCGGTCTGGCTCAACGTCAACTACCTCCTGATCGACGGCCTGCGCCGGTCCGGGTACCACGAGACGGCCGACGAGCTCAGGGCCCGCACCCTGGCCATGGTCCGCGACGGGGGCGGCCTCTACGAGTACTGGAACCCGCTGACCGGGGGCCGCGCGGGCCGCGCGACGACCGGGTTCGGCTGGTCGGCGGCCCTCTTCCTGGACCTCGCTCAGGAGCGGCCGAGCAGCGTGAACGCGCCCCGCGACAGTGCCAGGAACTCCTGGACGACCTGATCCTCGGCGAAGGGGGCACTGGGGTTGGAGGCCAGGGTGGTGACGACGAACGTCCGGCCTGAGGAGGTGCGGGCGAGGTAGCTCAGGTCCAGCACGCCCGGCTCCGACCCGCCCTTGAACCAGACCGTCGGCCACGTGCCCGGCGACAGCCCCAGCCCCCCGCCGTTCGCCGACATGATCTGGCCGACCTCCTTGGAGCGGAGCTCGGACAGCTCGGCGTAGACGCGGCAGACGTCCTCAGGGGAGGCGAACCACTCCACGGTGCCCAGCTCGCGCGGCTTCGTCCAGGGGACGATGCCGGTAAGAGGCACCTTGTCGACGACCTTCGCCAGGTAGGCGCGCCGCTGGGCCGTGCCGAGCGAGAGGTAGCGCTTGGCGTGGCGGCGGTAGTCGGCGCCCTTCAGCGCGAACAGCTCCCTGGTCGACAGGAAGGGCACGTTCCGCTTCGCGTGCGCCGACCAGGACCGCACCGTGTTCTCGACCGCCCTGCGCCCGGCCGCGTGCAGCAGCAGGTCGGCGCCCGTGTTGTCGCTGATGGAGATCATCAGCTTGGCCGCCTCCAGCACCGACACCTTGCTGTTGTCGGGACGGTCCTGGAGCCGGCCGCTCGGCAGGCTCTTCAGCTCCGGCTTGATCGTCAGCTCGGTGTCCCAGTCGAGCGTGCCCTGCTTGACCTGCTTGGCGACCGTCCCGAGGACGTACAGCTTGAACATGGAGCCGAGCGGGCGCGGCTCGCCGGGCGACACGGCGTGGACGGTGCGGCAGCGGCCGTCGTCCGTCACCTCGGCGGCGGCGAATCCGACGTCCGGCGCGACCTTGCGCAGCCGCTGGTCGAGCTCCTGCCAGCTCGTGGGCGCGGGCTGCGGGGTGGCGGGGACGGAGAACCGCAGCGAGTTGATCTTCCCGGCGCCGTCGACGCTGATCGTGAGCGTGTAGGTCTTCCCGCCGGCGGTCACCTCGCCCACCAGCTCCGTGGGCTGCGCGCCGGCGATCTTCTGCAGGCGCATGTCCGCCATGCTCGCCAGGACCTGGTTGACCTGGGCGGGCGGCACCTGCTGGAGGAACGCGGCGGCCAGGTGCTCCTTCAGCTCGCTCTCGGCGATCGGCGTCCTGGTGGACGCGTCCAACAGCCAGCGCACCTGCGCGCCGACGGGCGTGTCCGGGATCTCCACGGCCGGGGAGGAAGGCGAGGGGCTGGGCGCGAGCGGTCGCGCGGCGGCCTGCCCGGCTCCGGAGGTCAGCGTGACGGCCACGGCTGTCGCCGCGACGGCGAGGACGCGCAACGGTTTCGACGGAGATTTCATGGCGACTCCTTCACATCGGGTTGCACCGAGCCAATCGCACCGATCAGCCCGGCGCCCACCGGGCGAGCCGCCGCTTCCGGACCTGAGGTTGCCCGCACCAGGTGTGCGGTTAACCTCATAGACGCTCCCGTGGTGTCGCGTGACGATGGTGGTCTATGAGTTCCAGGCTGGTGGCCGGGCTGCTGGCGGTCGCCGCGGCGGCGGGGGTGACGGCGGGCGCGCTGATGGAGAGCGGCCTGCCCGCATCGGCGTTCACGTGGGCGTTGATCGTCCTGGGGCTGGTCTATCCCGGGCTCGGCTGGCTGCTCGCGGTCCGGCGTCCCGACGTCCGCTACGGCTGGCTGCTCCTGGCGACCGCGCTCTGCCTCGGGCTCGGCACGCTCGACGTGGGCCTGATCACCCGAACCGGGCAGACGTCGGGGCCGGTGGCGGCCCTGTTCGCGGTCTTCACCGTGTACTACGGCCTGACCTGGGTGTTCCTCCCGCTGTTGTTCCCCGAGGGGCGGCTGCCCTCGGCCCGGTGGCGGCCCGTCGCGTGGGTCGCGGGCGTGGCCGTCGGCGTCCACTTCGCGGGCATCGCGCTGGTGTCAGGAGACGGCCTGTCGCTGTCGCATCTCGGGTCGGACAACCTGGTACCGGTGCTCGCGGCGTCGTTCGGCCAGCTCGTGGTCGTGATCTCGGGGCTCGTCGCCTTCGTCGGCCTGGTCGTCCGGTGGAGGCGCAGCCGCCCGGACGAGCGCGGCCAGTACGCGTGGATGGTGGCGGGCGTGGCCGTCAACCTCGTGGGAGCCGGGCTGCTGACCCACTTCGACTTCGGCGGCGGGCAGCCGGTCTTCGGCGTGTTCGGGGTGGTGGCCGTGCTCGGCGCGCTGCCGGTGGCGCTCGCGGTGTCGGTGGTGCGGCACCGGCTGCTCGACATCTCCGTGGGCGTCAGGGGGTCGCGGCTGCACCTGGTGTTCGACGTCCGTCCCACGGTGGACGAGGTGCTGTCGAGCCTCGGCAGCGAACTGGAGGACGCGCCCGAGCCGGTGGAGCAGCTCGGCAGGCTCGCGTCCGCCGTCAGGACCGGGCTCGGCGCCCGCTGGGCGGCCGTCACGCTCGCCGACGGCACCCGCCTGGTGTCGGGACGCGAGCAGGGCGAGGCCGCGCTGGCGCTGCCCGTCGGCGGCGGTCCCGGACGGATCGAGGCCGGCCCCAGGAACGGCGGCCGGTTCACCGGGGCGGACCGGCGCTTCCTGGAGGCGCTGGCCGTGCCCGCGGCGCTGGCCATCCAGAGCGCCGGGCTGGCCACCCGCCTGGTCAACGCCCAGGAGGCCGAGCGCAGGCGGATCGAGCGCAACATCCACGACGGCGTCCAGCAGCAGCTCGTCGCGCTCATCGCCGGGCTCGAGCTGGCCAGGGCCACGGGCGGCGGCCCCGACCTGCTCGCCCAGCTGCGCGAGCAGGCCCGCCAGACACTCGCCGACCTGCGCGAGCTGGCGGCCGGCATCCACCCCTCGGCGCTCAGCCAGGGCGGGCTGGTCGAGGCCGTCGAGGAGCGCTGCGCCCGGCTGCCCGTGCCCACCACCGTCGCCGCCGGCGGCGAGCTGCGCTCCCAGCGCTTCCCCGACGAGGTGGAGGGCGCGATGTACTTCACGGTGAGCGAGGCCGTCGCCAACGCGCTCAAACACGCCGGAGCCACCAGGATCGAGGTGCGGCTGGCGCGCGCCGGAGGGCGGCTGTGCGCGACCGTCGCCGACGACGGCAGGGGCTTCGACCCGCGGGCCACCGGCCACAGGGGCCTGGCCACGCTGGCCGACCGGCTCGACGCGCTCGGCGGCGGCGTCGAACTCGACAGCGGCCCGGGAAAGGGGACGAGGATGAACGCCTGGGTGCCGGTCGATGCCTGACCGGATCCGCGCGGTCGTGGCCGACGACCACTACCTGGTGCGCGAGGGCACCAGGCAGCTCCTGGAGACGTCCGGCGAGGTCGCGGTCGTGGGCGCGGTCGGCGACGCCGACGAGCTGCTCGACGCGGTCCGCAGGCTCGGCCCCGACGTGGTGGTCACCGACATCCGGATGCCGGGAGGGGACTGGCGGCAGGGGTTCGAGGGCATCGACGCCGCGCACCGCGTGCACGCCGACCATCCCGGCGTCGGGGTCGTGGTGCTGTCGCAGTACTCCGACGCGCTGTTCGCCGTCGAGCTGTTCAAGCACGGCACCGCGGGGTTCGCCTACCTGCTGAAAGACCGGGTCGGCGACCTTGACGAGCTGCTCGGCGCGATCAGGGCCGTCGCCTCCGGCGGCTCCGTCATCGACCCGAAGGTGGTCGAAGGGCTGCTCGCCAGGCGGGACGTCCGCGGCCAGCAGGAGGGGCTGACGGCCCGCGAGCGCGACGTGCTGCGCGAGATGGCGCACGGCAGGTCCAACGGGGCCATCGCCCGCGCGCTGCACCTGTCGGTGTCGTCGGTGGAGAAGAACGTCAACTCGATCTTCACCAAGCTCGGGCTGGAGACCAGCGCGGACGTGCACCGCCGGGTCGCGGCGGTGCTGGCCTACCTCGGGCCCTGACCCCTCAGCCGAAGACCGCGGGTGGCGGCACGGGCGCGAGCACCGGGTCGCCGTCCTTGATGGGCTGCGCGCCCGCCACGAAGTTCGTCAGCGCCTCGCCGTGCACGCACCTGGCCTGGGTGAGGCCGCCCGCCGCGCGGCGGGTGAGCAGGTCCACCGGCAGCCCGGAGCGTGAGGCCGCGACGATGAGGTTGCCGAAGCGGCGACCGCGCATGACCCCCGGCTCGGCCAGCAGCGCGACGTGCCGGAAGGTGTCGCGGACGGTGGCCGCCAGCCGCCTGGCGAAGGCCAGCCCCTTGCCGTCGGCCAGGTTGATCAGCAGCGTGCCCGAGGGGCTGAGGACCCGGGCGATGTCGCCCATGTACTCCTGGGTGGCCAGCTCCACCGGCATGGTGGCGCCGGTGAAGGCGTCCAGGACGAACAGCTCGGCCGTTGCGTCCCAGACCTTGGCCGTGCCCTCACGGCCGCCCTGGACGATCATCTTCAGCTTCGGCACCGATCTCAGGTCGAGCTGCTCGCGCACCAGGTTGACCAGCAGCCCGTCGGGTTCGATCACGATGTGCCTGGACCCGGGGCGGGTGGCCGCCACGTAACGCGGGATCGTGCAGGCGCCGCCGCCCACGTGCACACAGCTCAGCGGACCCTCAGGGAGGAGGTCGATGACGTCCGCCATGAGACGTACGTACTCGAACTCCAGGAAGGTGGGGTCTTGTAGGTCGACGTACGACTGAGGTACGCCATCCTTGGACAGCACCCAGCCGTCCTGCCTGTCCAGGTCTCGGAGCAGTTCGACCTCGCCGAACGTCACCGGGTACCGGCCGGGCATCGGCTCCCGCTGTCCACGTGCCACGTTGATCCTCCTGGGAGAAAACCGTATGCGACGGCGAAGACTGATTGTGCTCGTTATCGCGTTACTTGTGGTTTTAGCGGCGGGAGCTTTCGCCCTCGCCGTATCCCATCGTGTCAAAGGCGACCCGGCCGAGGTCGCGTCGGCCTACTTCGCCGCCTGGCGCAGGGGCGACGTCGAGGCCATGGCCCGCCTGGTCTACCAGCCGCCTCCCGACTTCGTCACCAGGCACCGGTCGCTGACCGAGGAACTGCACGTCCAGGACGTCAAGCTGGAGCCGGGAGCGGTGCGGAGCACCGGCGAGGAGTCGGCCGAGGTGCCGTTCACCGGCAGCAGGGTGCTGCGCGAGTTCGGCCCGTGGCCGTTCGCCAGCACGCTGCGCCTCGCCGTCCGGGACCGGGCGTGGAAGGTCATCTGGACGCCCGAGACCCTGCACCCGCTCCTGAAGGACGGCGGCACGCTGGAGCTGACCTCGTTCGAAGGACTTCCGCCGGAACTGGTCACCAGCGAGGGCGCCAAGATCCCCAACGACAGCTACGCCGAGTCCTACCTCGCCCGGCTCCGGCCCGAACTGGGTGAGGGCGGCGAGGGGGTGGCGCTGGTGTCCGTCGTGCCAGGGCAGCAGGCGCGCAGGCTGATGGCCGTCGAGCCGGAGCGGAAGGCCGAGCGCACCACGTTGTCGCAGAGCGTGCAGGCGGCGGCCGCCCGGGCGCTCGACGGGGTGGCCGACGCGGCCGTGGTGGCCCTGCGGCCGAGCACCGGCGAGATCCTCGCGGTCGCCGACCGGCTGCGGGACAACCGCAGCGCCCTGCGCGACTTCTTCCCGCCCGGCTCCACGTTCAAGACGATCACCGCCGCCGCGCTGCTGGAATCCGGGCTCGACCCGGCGGCCCAGCTCGACTGCCCGGGCAGCTACACCATCCCCGGCAACCGGAGCATCAGGAACGCCGGCGGGCAGGGCCACGGCACGGTCAGCTTCGCCGACGCGTACGCCTACTCGTGCAACACCACCTTCGTCCAGCAGGCCGTCACCCGGCTGCGGGGGAGCGACCTGGTGGCGGAGGCCCAGAAGTGGGGGTTCACCGGGGCGAACCTGTCGACCGGGGTGGGCGGCAAGTGCGGCCGGATGAACCCGCCCGGCAGCGTGGACGAGTTCGCCGCCGACTCCTTCGGCCAGGGCACGGTCGAGGCGACCCCGCTGTGCATGGCGATGGTCGCGGCGGCGGTGCAGAACGGGAGCTGGCGGGCGCCGCGCATCCTGCCGCTGGAGGCGGCCCGCCGGATCGACGGCGCGCAGGCCAACGCGGTGGTCAAGCTCGACGACGGGGTCGTCGCGGCGCTGCGGGAGATGATGCGCGCCGTCGTCGACCACGGCACGGCCGGCCAGGCGGGCCTTCCCGACGGGGTCTCGGGCAAGACGGGGACGGCGGAGGCCGGGGGCGGCGCGGAGCACGGCTGGTTCATCGGCTACCGCGACGACCTGGCCTTCTGCGTGTTCGTGCGGAACGGCGGCTCGGGCCGCTCGGCGGCCCTGCCGATAGCGGCCCGCTTCCTCAACGGCCTGTGACCCCGGCGTTCCACGGCGGACGACAGGCGCTCTCCCGGCGGGCGCTAACCTACGGTACCGTAGGTTTCATGACGACCATCACCGCGAAGCCACGGCTACGAGGCTGGTTGCACACCGGGACGCTGCCCGTGGCCCTGGTGGCCGGGTTCGCGCTCGTGGCCCTCGGCCCGACCCTGCAGGCCCGGCTGGCCTCCGCGATCTACGCGATCACCTCGGGCCTGCTGTTCGGCATCTCGGCCACCTACCACCGCGGCACCCTCGGCCCGCGCCTGGCAGAGGCGCTGCGCCGCTTCGACCACGCCAACATCTACCTGATCATCGCGGGCACCTACACCCCGTTCGCGCTGCTCGCGCTCGACGGCGCCGCCAGGGTGGCCGTGCTGTCGATCATCTGGGGCGGCGCGCTGGCCGGCGTCCTGTTCAGGGTGTTCTGGATGAACGCGCCCCGCTGGCTCTACACCGTCCTGTACCTGGCGCTCGGCTGGACCGCGATCTTCGTGATGCCGCAGCTGCTGGAGGGCGCGGGGGTCGCCGCCGTGGTGCTGGTGGCCGTCGGCGGCGTCTTCTACAGCGCCGGCGCCGTCGTGTACGGCCTGCGCCGCCCCGACCCGTCGCCCGGCTGGTTCGGCTTCCACGAGGTCTTCCACGCGTTCACCATCGCCGCCTACCTGGTGCAGTACATCGCGGTGTCGATCGTGGTGTACTCGCACGCGTGAACCGAGCAGTACATATCGTTGACTTCTTCTCCCTCCTAAAGGAGGGGGATTCCCACACTCGCGGGTGAGGTTTCCTGCTTCACAGCCGACCGCACCCGGGAGGGCCCGGTATGTCTCACGTCAGCTCCACAGGCGGACACCGCTTGACCAGCGGCCAGAATGTTCTTGGCGGCGTTGATGTCCCGGTCGTGCCGGGTGCCGCAGGACGGGCAGTGCCACGTCCGGGTGTTGAGCGGGAGTTCGGCGAGCAGGTGCCCGCACGTCGAGCAGGTCTTGCTGGAGGGGTTCCAGCGGTCGATCACGATCAGGTGTCGCCCGTGCTTGGCGCTCTTGTACTGCAGTTGGCGCCGGAACTCGCCCCATCCGCAGTCGGAGATGACCCGCGCCAGGCGGCGGTTGCGGACCATGTTCGTCACGGCCAGGTCCTCGATCACGATCAGGTCGTGCTCGCGTACCAGGCGGGCGCTGGTCTTGTGCAGGAAGTCGGCGCGGGCGTCACGGACCTTGGTGTGCGCGCGGGCGACCTTCGCCTTCGCTTTGTTCCTGTTGTTCGAGCCGGGCTGTTTGCGGGCCATGCGCCGCTGGTAGCGGGCCAGATTCTCCGCCTTGCGTTCCAGAAGGCGTGGGTTGGCGATGCGCTGCCCGGTGGACAGGACCGCGAAGTCTTTGACCCCCAGGTCCACCCCGACCGCCGAGCTGGCGGCGGCGGGAGCCTGCCCGCCTTCGCCCGCGGTCTCGACGGCTGTTCCGTCGGCGGTCTCAACGGCGAGGGAGGCATGCCAGCGGCCATCAGGGTCGCGCGAGATGGTCACCGCGGTCGGGTTCAGCGTGGCAGGGTCCACCTCGGGCCAGGACCACACGAACGCGACCGGTGCGTCCATCTTCGCCAGGAACAGCCGCCCGTCCTTCCAGCGGAACGCCGAGCGGGTGTAGGTCGCCGACTGCTTGCCGTGCCGGGACTTGAACCGGGGATGGCGGGCGCGTCCGGCGAAGAAGTTCACGAACGGCGTGTACTGGTGCCGCAACGTCTGCTGCAACGGCACACAGGAGACCTCGAACAGAAACCCGAACTCGGGGTCGCGCTTCAACTCGGTCAGATACCGGTCGCTCTGCGCGTAGGACGTCGTGGCCCCGTCGGCGCGGTAACGGTGCTGCCGCCACGCCAGCGTCTTGTTCCACACCAGGCGTACGCAGCCGAACGTGCGATTCAGCACCGCAGCCTGTTCGGGAGTGGGGTAGACCCGCACACCTTGTACGCCGTACGCACGTTCGCATTTTGCCGCAGCACAGAAAGATCCGTAAGCGAAAGGGAAAAGGTGAGGTTATGTGCGCTTCGCATCCTGGGTTGCCCTGGCTCCGCCGGGCCACCCCTTGCAGGGGCCGGATTCATCCCGGCTCTCAAGGACCGGGCTTCCTCCGGAGGTCATGGTGAATCTCGGAGATGAGCCGTATATATCGGTGACGTCCTACCGCCGGGACGGCACTGCGGTCGCGACCCCCGTCTGGGTGGCCCAGGACGGCGACGCCGTGGTCTTCTGGACCGTCGCGGATTCGGCGAAGGTCAAACGGATCCGTCGCAACCCCGAGGTGACGGTGGTCGCCTGTGACGTGCGCGGCACCACCAGGGGAGAGCCGGTCAAGGGACGGGCGGAGGTGCTCGGCGCCGACGAGACCGAGCGGGTGCGCCGCCTGCTCAGGCGCAAGTACGGCCTGGTCGGCCGGCTGGTGCTGCTCGGCAGCAGGCTGCGCAGGGGGCGCGACGGGACGGTTGGGGTGCGGGTCACCGACTTTTGACCGGGCGCTGGTCTGCTTCGCGATCCATATGGAGAACACACCAATATGGAGCCATATGGAGAACACGCCACTATGGGGGAGATCGCGCGTACGTGGTGGCTCATCCTCGTTCGCGGGATTCTCGCCCTCATCTTCGGCGTCCTCGCGCTCGTCTGGCCGGGGCTCACGCTGCTCGCGTTGGTGATCCTGTTCGGCGCGTACGCGCTCGTCAGCGGGATCTTCGCGCTGTTCGCCGCGTTCAAGCACGGGGTGAAGTCGCGGGCCTGGCTGATCCTCTCCGGGATCCTCGGCATCGTGGCGGGCATCCTGGCGTTCGTCTGGCCGGGCATCACCTCGCTGGCCCTGCTGTACGTGGTCGCGTTCTGGGCTCTGTTCAGCGGCGTGTCCGAGGTCATCGCGGGCATCGCGCTCCGCGAGATGATCACCAACGAGTGGACACTGATCGTCGGGGGCATCCTGTCGGTGATCTTCGGCATCCTGCTCATCATCTGGCCGGGTGCCGGTCTGCTCACGCTTGTCTGGCTGCTCGGCATCTTCGCGATCCTGTACGGCATCGCGATGGTGGTCCTGTCGTTCCGGGTGAAGAAACTCGCCCCGACGCCCTAGCGGCCGGAAAATTTTCGGATATATACGCCTCCATACGGGGAAAGTATGTCTTGTCTGGCTCAACGTGGAGGAGACATGGACATACACCACCGCCTTGCCCGCCACCTACTCGTCGACGGCTACCGGCTGGTGCTGGACCTCGACCGCAGCCGGGGCTCCTGGCTGGTCGACGCCCGTGACAGCCGCCGCTACCTGGACTTCTACACGTTCTTCGCGTCCGCGCCGCTGGGAGTGAACCCGCCTTTCCCCTCCGACTTCGCCGACCTGCTCGGCCGGGTGGCGCGCAACAAGCCGGCCAACCCCGACATGTACACCGAGCACCTGGCGGACTTCGTCGACACGTTCACCCGCGTCCTCGGCGACCCCGACCTTCCCCACCTGTTCTTCGTCGAGGGCGGCGCGCTGGCCGTCGAGAACGCGCTGAAGACCGCCTTCGACTGGAAGAGCCGCCGCAACGAGGCCGCGGGCAGGTCCCCTGAGCTGGGCACCCGCGTCATGCACCTGACCAGGGCCTTCCACGGCCGTAGCGGCTACACGCTGAGCCTGACCAACACCGAGCCGGGCAAGACCGCCCGCTTCCCCCAGTTCGACTGGCCGCGCATCGACGTCCCGGCCATCCACCACGGGGACGTCGAGGCGGCGGAGCAGCGCGCGCTCGCCCAGGCCAGGGCCGCGTTCGAGCGGCACCCGCACGACATCGCCTGCTTCATCGCCGAGCCCATCCAGGGCGAGGGCGGCGACAACCACATGCGTCCCGAGTTCCTGCAGGCGATGCAGCACCTGTGCCACGACTACGACGCGCTGTTCGTGCTGGACGAGGTGCAGACGGGCGGCGGCACGACCGGCACCCCGTGGGCGTACCAGCAGCTCGGCCTGGCCCCCGACATCGTGGCGTTCGCCAAGAAGGTGCAGGTCGGCGGGATCATGGCGGGCCGCAGGGTGGACCTGGTGCCCGACAACGTCTTCCAGGTCAGCGGCAGGATCAACTCGACCTGGGGCGGCGGCCTGGTGGACATGGTCCGCTCGCGCGGGCTGCTGGAGATCGTCGAACGCGACGGCCTGATCGAGCGCGCGGCCACGCTGGGCGAGCAGCTGCTCGAGCGGCTCACCAAGCTGCAGGCCGGGCAGCCGGACACCGTCTCCAGCGTGCGCGGCCGCGGCCTGATGTGCGCCTTCGACCTGCCCGACAAGGCGTCCAGGGACGCCTTCATCACCCGCCTGCGGGAGGACGAGGGAGTGCTCGTGCTGCCCTGTGGCCCGCGCTCGGTCCGGCTGCGTCCGGCGCTCAACATCACCGAGGCCGACCTCGACCACGGCCTCACGGCCCTGGCGTCGGCCCTGGCGTGACGCGGCTCGTCAGAGCCGCCCCTCAGAGCCGTTCGACGTTGGCGCCCCGGCAACGGTTGCGGGTGTCGAAGACGAAGGCGCTGGCCTGCTCGACCAGTTCGTAGTCGAAGCAGTCGTGGTCGGTGAGCACCACCACGGCGTCGGCGTGGGCGAGTTCGGCGCGGCCGGCCTCGACGAGCTCGACGCACGACGGCAGGTGGAAGTCGTTGACGTGCGGGTCGGCGGCCCGCACGTGCGCGCCCAGCTTGCTCAGGGCCCTGGCCACCTCGATCGCGGGGGACTCGCGGCAGTCTCCGGCGTTCTTCTTGTAGGCGAGCCCGAGCACGAGCACGCGGCTGCCGTTGATGGGCTTGCGGCGCTGGTTGAGCGCGAGGGTGAGCCGGTGGACGACGTGGTCGGGCATGTGGTCGTTGATGTCGTTGGCCAGCTCGACGAACCGGAAGTTGTGGCCGAGGCTCCGCTTGACCTTCCACGACAGGTACGACGGGTCGATCGGCAGGCAGTGCCCGCCGACGCCGGGGCCGGGAGTGAAGCGCATGTAGCCGAACGGCTTGGTGGAGGCGGCGTCGATGGCCTCCCACACGTCGATCCCGAGCTGCCCGGCGAACACGGCCAGCTCGTTGACCAGCGCGATGTTGACGTGCCTGAAGGTGTTCTCCAGCAGCTTGCACAGCTCGGCCACCTGGAGCGAGGAGACGGGGACGACCTCCCGCACGACCCGCCCGTAGAAGTTCTGGACGCTCTTCAGCGAGGTCTCGTCGATGCCGGACACGACCTTGGGCGTGTTCTCCAGCCGCCACCGCGTGTTGCCCGGGTCGATCCGCTCGGGGCTGTAGCCGAGGTGGAAGTCCTCGGGCGCGCGCAGCCCCGAGCCCTCCTCCAGCAGGGGCAGCAGGTACTCCTCGGTGGTTCCCGGATAGGTGGTGGACTCCAGGATCACGGTGGCGCCGGGCCGGACGAAGGGGGCGATGGACTGGCCGGCCGAGGCGATGTAACGGAGGTCGGGGGCGCCCTCGGCCAGCGGCGTCGGTACGGTGATCACGCAGATGTCGAAGTTCTCGGCGTCGGTGTAGTCGGCGCTGGCGAGGTAGCGGCCGCTCTGCTGGGCGGCGGTCAGCTGGTCGTCGCTGATGTCCTCGACGTAGGACTCGCCGGCGTTGAGCCGCTTGACCCGCCACGGGTCCACGTCGATCCCCACGACCTCGAACCCGGCCTCGACCGCCTGCATCGCCAGGGGCAGGCCTACGTAGCCCTGCCCGACGACCACCAGTTTCTCTCCCATGTCAGGACCCCCGTTACATCGAGATGAGACACGACCCGACTGTAGGAGCCGGGCGATGTATTCCCGAGGAGGACACGAGAAAGATCCACAAATAGATGGCCATTAGTCTGACACCGGACCTTTTCCTGCTTTCACCACTCGTTGACCACGGGGCCCGTTCAGCGGCCCCTTTCCGAGGGCGGCGAGCGGCGGCCCGTCTCAGGCCCGCACCTGGATCCTGCTGTGGTCGCCCACCATGAGCTCGTGGGTGTTCGGCAGGCCCGTCGCCCGGCTCACCTCGACGTTGCGCCCGATCAGCGAGTGCGCGATGCGCGACACCCCGCGCACGGACGAGCTGTCGAGCACGATCGAGTACTCGATCTCGGCGTCCTCCACTTCGCAGTTCGCCCCGATCGAGGTGAACGGGCCGACATAGGAGGAAATGATCTTGGAGTCGGCGCCGATCACGATGGGCCCGCGCAGGACCGAGTTCTCCACCACTGCGCCTGGTTCGATGACGACCCGCCCGGTGACGTCGCTCAGGCGGTCAACGGTTCCCCTGACGTCCGGCTCGACCTGTTCGAGGACGATCCGATTGCATTCCAGCATGTCCTGCAGCCGCCCGGTGTCCTTCCAGTAGCCGCTGACGAGATGGGAGTGGATCCGGGAGCCGTGGTCGATGAGCCACGTGATGGCGTCGGTGATCTCCAGCTCGCCCCGGGCCGACGGAGTGATGGCCCGGACGGCCCGGTGGATGGCGGGGGAGAAGATGTAGACCCCGACGATGGCCAGATCGCTGCGCGGATGCTCGGGCTTCTCCTCCAGCCCGATGATCTCGCCCTCCGGGCCGAGCTCGGCGACCCCGTAGAACTGCGGCTCCGCGACCTTGGTGAGCAGGATCTGGGCGTCGCAGTCGGCCGCGCGGAAGGCGTCGACCAGGCCGGTGATGCCGCCCACCAGGAAGTTGTCGCCGAGGTACATGATGAAGGGCTCGTCGGCGAGGAACTCCCTGGCGATCAGGACGCAGTGAGCCAGGCCGAGCGGGGCCTGCTGGTGGATGTAGGTGATCCGCAGGCCGAACGCGGAGCCGTCGCCGACCGCCTCGCGGAACTCGGCGCCCGTGTCGCCGACGATCAGGCCGACCTCGGTGACGCCCGCGTCGCGCAGCGCCTCCAGCCCGTAGAAGAGAACGGGTTTGTTGGCCACGGGCACCAGTTGTTTCGCCGAAGTATGGGTGAGCGGGCGCAGCCTCGTCCCCTTGCCACCCGCCAGAACGAGCGCCTTCATCGCTTTGTGAGTCCTTCCGCGGACCGGACGTGGCCGAGCCGGCCACCTGTCCGCAGGAGTTTATGCGGGGCGCGATTCGGCGGAACTTCGCGATGCCGCCTCTTGCCGAAGCGCGTACGGCCCGTTGTCCCGGACTAGACGTTTCCGTGAGCGCGAAACGTCCAATTTCGGTGTATCAGATAGGTGATTGGTGGACTTATGACGACTATCAGGCCCTGGGCGACCAGGACGGGAAGCCCGACGACCTCCACCAGAATCGGCAGTCCGATCAGAGACGCGAACAGGAAGCTCAGCCCGACCAGGTAGAACCGCAGGTAGCCGGTGACCCAGGACTCCTTGGAGCCGCGGAACACCACCAGCCGGTACCACGGATACACCAGGACCACGGTGCCGAAATGACTGACCACGACAAGGACGAGATAAGGGATGGCCCCCTGGGCGGCGTGCAATGCCAGGCCGAGGAGGCCGCAATGGATCGCCGCGGTCATGGCGCCGGCCATCAGGTAGATGACGCGGTGCGCGTCAAGAACCGGGAGCAACGCCCGCCATCCGAAATGCGATTTATCCTCGTACGTGGCTCGACTTTCCACTTCGACCATGTCGCCGGCACTCCGGATCGTTATCGGGCGGTGCGGGAAAGCATGATTGTAACCATCTCATGCTGGATGGATTGCGACACCGAGGTCGTGTCGGTGGTAATTCCTGCTCGCGGGTCCGCACCCACGGCAGCACGACCGTGCGCGAATTGGCCTCAGTGCCCTGGCAGCAGCGCGCTCCGAATCAGGTGCACGGTGAGAACCGTCTGCGTGGGCTCGAACCCGTACCGCGCCCAGGCCCGTTGCACACGCGTGTTGTGCCCCTGGGTGGAGATGACGACGTCCGCCGAGCCGCGTGTCAGCGTGCGGTCCTCGACGGCCTTCAGCAGGTGCGCGTACAGCCCGCGCCCCTGCCGCCCGGGGACGACGCCGGCGAGCAGGATCTCCGTCCTGGCCTCGCCCTCCTCCAGGGTGGCCAGCGCGACGAGCGCCTCCGTGCTCCGATCCCACAGCGCGAGGCAGCCGCCCTCGGCTGCCGAGCTGAGCGCCCACTCCTGGTAGCCGGCGACCGCGTCGGCGGGGTCGAACAGGGGGTTGGCCAGGTAGTGGTTCCCGTACGCGGTGAAGATCTCGGAGATCAGCTCCCCGACGGAGGCGGCCGCCGGCTCCACCGGCAGCAGGTCCGGCGCCCCTTCGGGGGCGCGGCCCTGCCCGGCGCGCAGCCGCCAGTACACCAGGGAGTCCGCGAACACGGCGGTCCGTCCCAGAGCGGTCAGCTGGGCGAACCAGCCGACGTGCTCGGCCGGGTAGCGCAGCACGATGACGTCCGCGTCCGAGCCCAGGACGGCCTCGCGCACGGCGGGGAACGGCGATGCGGACCCGGCCGTGAGCCGCTCCACCGAGCAGCCGAACCGCTCCGACTCGACCCGGGACTCCCAGGCGCGCAGGGCTGTCGCCTCGATCACGTCCTGCCAGGCCATCAGCGCACCTCGTAGGAGCGGACCGCGTCGATCACCCGGGCCAGGCGGGCCTCGTCCAGGTCGGCGAAGAGCGGCAGCCGCACGAGCCGGTCGGCGATCTGCTCGGTCACCGGGCAGCCGCCGGGGGCCGGCCGCCCGTACCGCTCGCCCGCGGGCGAGGTGTGCAGCGGCTGGTAGTGGAAGGCCGCCCGCACTCCCTGGGCGGCCAGGTGCGCGATGAAGGCCTGGCGGTTGTCCAGATCGGGGAGGAGCAGGTAGTACAGGTGCGCCGGGTGCGCGCACCCGGTGGGGACGGTCGGCTGGGAGATCCCGTTACCCGCCGCCCAGTCGGCCAGCTCCGCGTGGTAGGCGTCCCAGACGGACAGCCGCCGGAGCTGGATCTTGTCGAACGACTCCAGCTGGGACGTGAGCTGCGCGGCGAGCACGTCCGACGGCAGGTAGCTCGACCCGATGTCCACCCACCGGTACTTGTCGACCTGGCCGCGGAAGAACCGGCCGCGGTCGGTGCCCTTCTCCCTGATGATCTCGGCGCGTTCGGCGAGGTCGGCGTCGTTCAGGAGGAGCGCGCCGCCCTCCCCGCACTGCACGTTCTTCGTCTCGTGGAAGCTCTGCGTGGCCATGCGGCCGAACGAGCCGAGCGGGCGGTCTCGGTAGGAGCCGCCCAGGCCGTGGGCGTTGTCCTCGACGATCGCCAGCCCGTGGCGCTCGGCGAGGGCGCAGAGCGCGTCCATCGCGCAGCCGACGCCCGCGTAGTGGACCACCACGATGGCCCGCGTGCGATCGGTGATCGCCGCTTCGACCAGCCGCTCGTCCAGGTTGAGCGTGTCCGGCCGGCAGTCGACGAACACCGGGACGGCCCCGCGCAGCGCGTACGCGTTGGCCGTCGACATGAAGGTGAACGACGGCACGATCACTTCGTCGCCGGGCTCCAGGTCGAGCAGGATCGCCGACATCTCCAGCGCGTGCGTGCAGGAGGTGGTCAGCAGCACCTGCCGGGCGCCGGTGATCTCGCCGATGAGCTGGGTGGCCCGCCGGGTGAAGGGCCCGTCGCCGCAGGTGTTCCCCTGGCGCACGGCCTGCGTGAGGTAGTCGAGCTCGTTGTCCGAGACGTGCGTCCGGTTGAAGGGGATCGCCGTCTGATCGCTTACGGTCACGGACGCAGTGAACAACGAACCGGCCCGACCGGCGGGCGTCGTGCCGGGCAGCTTGTTGAGCGATTATCCAAGTCTTACCTGGCGCCGGTTCGCGGGAGCACAGGAGGGGCGACAGGGCCGCGACCAGCTCTCACCAGACCCGGCCGAACAGGACGAAGTGCGTGATGAGGAGGCAGACCGCCGCCATCCCCAGCGCGAGCAACGCGGGAGGCGACAGCAGCCGTCGCCTGGTCGCCACGAACACGGCCCGCGACCGACGCGCCCGGCGTGGGGCTGGGGGCCGGACGGGCGTGGGCCCGCCGGGCGCGGCCATGTCCATCACCACGAGCCGGCTCAGCGCGGAGCCGTTGGCAGACGAGATCTTGTCCATGGCGGCAAGCTTGGCGACGCGAGCGGCCGAGTCGCTCCGGCACCCTCGCGTCCGAGCGTTTCTTGCCTTCTTCTTGGACGCCCCGAGGCGATCGCCCTCTTTCGCCGGGACGCGAACGGCCGTGCTCCTGACAAGCCGGAAATGTCGCGACCGGCCGGCGGGATACTGAAGCACCCTCAAAGGACTGGCAAGGACATCGCCTGACCTTGGCGTTTACCCCTACCAGAGGCGCGCGTGTCGTCAGGCTTGCGCCCATGGCCGAAGCTCCATCTTTTCCGCGTTCCGCCCCTCTCGCCGCGCCCGTGCGGGAGCCAGGAGCGGGCGGACCACCGCCCCGGGGCGGGCACACAGCTCCGCGCGGGCTCCTGAGGCGCGTCTCCGTCTGGCTGCCGGCGACGGCTGTGGTCGCCTGCGCCGGGGCCGCGCTCGGGTTCTACCACGTGCCCGTCGCCGACCTGGCTCTGTTCAGCCTCTACGTCGTGCTCGGCATCGCGCTGCCGGGTCTGCTGCTGGTACGCGTCCTGTACCGGCGGGCGCACACGCTGCCGGAGGAGATCGCGCTCGGCCTGACCCTCGGCTACGCGCTGGAGGTGCTCACCTACATCCCCGCGCGGGCACTCGGCGCGCCCCTGTTCGTCCTGGCGTGGCCGGTCTGCACCTACGTGGCCTTCCTCGCGGTGCCCCGGCTGCGCAGGTACTGGAAGGGCGGGGTCCGCGCGAAGCGGACGCCGCTGTGGTGGTCGTGGTGCAGCGCGGCGAGCGTGATCTACCTGATCGGATGGTCCGCGGTCACCTTCTTCAGGAGTGAGCCCCTCACCTGGCCGGCGCTCGGGAAGTCGTTCGTCGACATGCCCTTCCACCTGGCCCTGGTCGGCGAGCTGAAGAACCACATGCCGCCCACGATGCCCGCGGTCGCGGGCGAGCCGCTGGTGTACCACTGGTTCGTCTACGCCCACCTCGCGGCGGCCAGCTGGGTCACCGGAGTGGAACCGTTGGTGCTGGTCTTCCGGCTGGCCATGCTGCCCATGCTCGCCGCGTTCGTCGTCCTCCTCGGGACGGTCGGCCGCCGCATCACGGGCTCGCGCGCCGGAGCGCTGGCGGGCGTCGCGGGCACGCTCCTCATCACGGCGCCGAGCCTGTACGTCGGCCAGGCCGCCGGGGTGCTCAACTGGAAGGCCCTGCAATCGTGGGCGAGCCCCACCCAGACCTTCGGCGCCCTGTTCTTCGCCCCGATCGTGCTGCTCCTCATCGACCTTCTCGAAGGCAAGCGGCCGAGCCGGCGCCTCTGGGCGCTGCTCGCGATCCTGCTCGTCGCGGTCATGGGCGCCAAGGCCACCTACCTGCCGCTGCTCACGGCCGGGCTCGTGGCGGTCGCGCTGGTGCAGGCGGCCTGGCACTTCTGCCTGCCCCGGCGCGCGCTGGCCGCGCTCGGCCTGACCGGGGCGTGCCTGCTCTTCGCGCAGTTCGTGCTGTTCGGCGGGGTCAGGCAGGGGCTTCTGGTCGATCCGTTGATGCTCATACGGGTGACGCTGCGGGACATGACCAGCCTCGACCTCGACACCGCGGCCCAGCCGGTCTCCGTGCTCGGGGTCACGATGCTGTGCGTCCTGAGCGGAGCCATCACGTGGAGCGGCGTGCTCGGGCTGCTCGGCCGGCCCCGGCTGCTCGTCCGGCCCGTGGTGACGCTGGTGCTCGGCATGGCCGTGGCCGGGCTCGGGATGGCGCTGCTGTTCGGCCACCCGCACCTGTCGCAGATCTACTTCCTCCAGGCGCCCAGCCCGTACGTGGCGATGGTCGCGGTCTGCGGGCTGCTGCACATCGTCCGGAGGGCGCGGCTGTCGCCCAGGGCGGTGGTGTTCGCCGCCGCCGCCGGAATGCTCGCCGTCTACCTCATCCGGGCGATCCTCGACGTCGAGGTCCCCCTGACCGCGGGCCAGGGGGACTCCGTCCTGTTCCTGCCGTACCTCGCCCTGCTGGGCGTGGTGGTCCTGGCCGTCCTGGTGCTGCGCGCGACGCAGCGGAGCAGGTTGCGTACCTTCGCCCTGGTGATCTGCCTGGTCACGGCCGCCGGCACGCCCGCGGCCTGGTTCACCCGCCTCCTGCCGGACCCGCAGAGCAGCCCGACGGCCGCCGTCCAGGAAGCCGCGTCGACCAAGCCGGTCATCCCCAAGCCGGTCATCCCCGAGGGCGAGTTCGCCGCGGGACGGTGGCTGCGGGCCCACTCGGCCCCGGACGACGTCATCGCCACGAACGTGCACTGCCGATGGGGCTACGAGACCCCCTGCGACAGCCGCGAGTTCTGGGCGACCGCGCTGAGCGAGCGGCGGGTGCTGGTCGAGGGCTGGGGCTACACGGCGGCCAACATGGACCGCTGGCAGCCGGGCCAGGCCGTGGAGAACCTCCCGTTCTGGGACCGCGACCGGATCGAGGCCAACGACGTGGTCTTCCGGGCGCCCTCGCCGGCGGTGGTCCGCCGCCTGCGCGCCGACTACGGCGTGCGGTGGCTGCTGGTCGACGAACGCGAGGTGACGCCCGGTTCCAACCTCGGAGCCTTCGCGAAGCTCCGGTTCGACTCCGGCGACTACGCCGTCTTCGAGCTGCCGGGCTCCGGCGGTTCGGCCGTGGAGCGCCGATAGCTCGTCAGGCGGGAGGGCGCAGGGGGCTCGCCATGTTCGAGCCGGTACACCGATCCGCGGGCAAAAGAGCAGCAAGGACATGGCCGAACGTGGATGTCCACGCGGGTACGGGGCGGTCCGGTCGCGACACTGGTGCGCATGATCAAGCTTGCGCCCCGTCCCTGGATGCCCGCGCTGGTGACCGCTGTCCTCGCGGTGGGCGCGCTGAGCGCCGCCGCGCCTGGCGTGAGCACGTTGACTGCCGCGCCTGGCGTGCAGACGCTCAGTGCCGTGCCTGGCGCGAGCACGGTCAGTGCCGTGCCCGCCATGCAGACGCTCAGCGTCGCGCCGAGCAGGCGACGGCAACCGCCGCGGCCGGTGAATCTCGGCAGTTCCGCCCCGTGCGCGGTCTTGGCCGATTCGGCGGTCTACAACACGGACCTCACCACCATCACCGGGAATCTCGGCATCAGCCCCGGCGACGTCATCACCGGCTTCCCGCCGGGGCAGGTGCGGGGAGAGATCCACATCCGTGACCCGCGGGCGAGAGCGGCGCGGGACGACGCCGTCGTCGCCTACAACGACGCCGCGGGGCGGGTATCCAACTCCAGCATCGCTCCCGAACTCGGCGGCAAAACCCTGACGCCGGGCGTCTACGACACCCCGGGCGGGGCCTTCCAGATCACCGGGACGCTCACGCTCGATGCCGCTGGCGATCAGGACGCGGCCTTCATCTTCCAGGCGGACACCGCCCTGACCACGGCGAGAGTCAGCAACATCAACCTGATCAACGGCGCCCAGGCCGACAACGTCGTCTGGCAGGTCGGAGACTCCGCGTCCCTCGGAACGCTCTCCACCTTCCGCGGGACCGTCCTCGCGTGGAACTCGGTCACCGTGGCGGAGGGCACGGCGGTGGACGGCCGGGTCATGGCGCTGAACAGGACGGTCACCCTCGCCGGAAGGACCGCCCTGCCCGCGACGCGGGTGACGATCCCCGGCAACCCGCCGACCAGCACCACGCTGACATCGTCGCCGAACCCGTCGAGGAGAGAGGAGCCGGTCACCTTCACCGCCACCGTGACCGGGAACTTCCAGGGCTTCGCCCCCACGAACGAGGTGCTCTTCAGGGACGGCGACACCGTCATCGGCTCGGCCATGCTCGACGTCTCGGGCAAGGCCACGTTCACCACCTCGAGCCTGACCAGGGGAGTGCACCCGATCACCGCCGTCTACGTGGACGGCGGCACCGCCGTCAACGAGGCCTGGGTCAACTTCGCCCCGAGTACGTCACCCGTGGTTCAGCAGCAGGTACTCAACCGCCGGGAGGGATAGTTCATCCGTCACGGTGACCTGACATGAGCATAATGCCGTGCGATCACTAAATATCCGAGTTGTCAGTTGATGCTCGCCGTTGATTGTGGGATGCCACGTATTTTCCCCCATCGTGGCTTCGGTCAGGCGTCAGCCTCTTGTTGATCGGGTATCTCCCGCTCGCGCCATTCAAAGTGCGGCAAGTCGGAAATTCCATTTCCGCCGAGGGGGTTAAGTGATTCCACGCAGGGGTGTGTCGGTCATCGCGTTGACGATGGCCTGTGGGGTAATGGGGGTGCCGAATCCGGAAACGGCGGGAGCCAGCGCGGTCGCGGCCCCGGTCGTCGGGTCGGCGTATGGAAGAGACGTCTCCCTGGCTGTTCGCCGGAATTGTCACAGGAAACACTGCAAGCGCGTTCTCCGTGGACCTCAGGGGCCGCGCGGAGAAGAAGGCCCGCGCGGGAAAGAAGGCCCGCCCGGGGAAGACGGCCTGCCCGGGGAGAAGGGTCCCCGCGGTTTCGAGGGCCCGCAGGGGGAACAAGGGCCCCCTGGAGTGCCGGGCCCGCGCGGGAAAGCAGGGCCCCGCGGACCGCAGGGCGCATCGGGGACGATTTCCAGCATCGACTCGACGCTCATTTCGCTGACATTCCCACCCTTCGACACGAACTTCATCGCATACGCCGCAGGCGGCAACACCTGGATCCGAGACCCCCGGACCCCGCCGTCGGGGGCATGGCACAGCCTCGCGCTGGTGCCCGGCTATCCCACCGGCGTGGTCGGCGTCTCCCTGACAGAAGCCGCTGAGCCTCTCAGCAGCCTCCTGATCACGGTCTTGACCTCGAACGGCGCTCTCTCGCAGACCGAGTGCATCCTCACCGCTCCTCCTCCACCTCCTGGCCCGGCGTGGGGGACGACCTACTGCAACGGGTTCACTCCCATCGACGCGCCGCTCCCGTAGCGTCCTGAGCCGGCCATTCGGCCGCGGCCAAGCCCGCCCTCGGGTGCGCAACCTCGCGGGCCCGAGGGTTGTGGCGACCGTCTTCTCCGGAGGCCGGTTCGAGGTGCGGTTCCTGAAAGACCTACCGCAGCCGCGTCGCAATGCGAAGAAAAATCACATGTCGCGGCTGGTTGATTCGGTCAAGTGGCGGTAAAGTCCATTCAAGTGACATGTTAATCCAGGTCCCGCAATGATCCGAATGGATGCGCATTCGACCTGTTTTATGGCTCCTTGTCCACATATGTCGTAGTGCCTTACTGGGGTGCGGCGATGCTCGGCTGACATTCTGTCCTGCTGACATTTCCGCGATTTCTACCATAAATTCCACTAATGCGGGCCGGAAGAGACGGAGGCCCCAGGTCGATCCGCGGCCTACCAGTTGCCCGCGAGGCCGCCCCCGGATACACAGCGAGATCATCGAAGAGTTGAGTAACATGTCCCAAATCCACCGGGGAAAACCCGATCAATCCACCGTCGCCGCGCATGCGCGCCGGCGCGCAGCGCGTATCCGTCGTACCCTCTCGGGAATCATCGCCCGGACCTCGGCCGTAGTAGCACTGGCAGCCGGCCTTTCGACGGGCGTGGCAGCCGGAACGGCGCACGCCGCACGCGCGGGCCAGCCTCCCGTGAGCCTCGGCAACGCCGCGTCATTCGGGGTTTTCGCCGGATCCGCGGTCACCAACACCAATCTCACGACGGTCACCGGAGATCTGGGAGTCAGCCCGGGGAGCTCCGTGGTCGGCTTCCCGCCCGGCACGGTGACCGGCACCATCCATGCGGGAGACTCCGCCGCGGGCAACGCCAGGACCGACATGGTCGCCGCCTACAACGACGTCGCAGGACGGGCGCCTGTCACCACCATCGCGACAGAGCTCGGCGGCACCACCAGGGGTCCGGGCGTCTACAACTCCGGGAACGGAACATTCACCATTACCGGGACGCTCACCCTCGATGCCCAAGGAGATCCGGACGCCGTCTTCATCTTCCAGGCGTCCTCCTTGTCGACGGCGAACGTGAGCAACATCAACCTGCTGCGCGGAGCCCAGGCGAACAATCTCTTCTGGCAGGTCAGCGGCTCGGCGACGCTCGGGACATTCTGCACCTTCCGCGGGAACGTGCTGGCCCTGAGCTCCGTCACGGTGAACACCGGAGCCGCTGTCTTCGGCCGCGTCTTCGCCGTCAACAACAACGTCATCCTGCAGGGCACCAGCGGCTCGCCGCAGACGCGCATCACCGTGCCGAACGACCCTCCCACGACCACAGCGCTCTCCCTGTCGCCGAACCCGTCCAAGGAAGGACAGACGGTCACGTTCACCGCGACAGTGAGCGCGGTCTCCGGATCGGTCATTCCGCAGGGTGAAGTGGTGTTCAGGGACGGTGCGAACATCATCGGCTCGAGCATGCTCAACAGCTCGGGAGTCGCCACCTTCGCCACCGCCAGCCTGACACCGGCACAACATCTGACCAGAGCGGTATATCTGGGCGGGGACACCTTCGACGGCGAAGCTCTGATCCATTTCGCGCCGAGCAAGTCCCCCCAACTGGTCCAGACCGTTTCGGCCAGCCTCTGGGACGACGCGACGACGCCGGCCGTCGCGTCGCAGAACGACCCGAACGCCGTGGTGGTCGGTGTGCGGTTCAAGACGACCACCACCGGTTCGGTCACGGGCATCCGGTTCTACAAGGGGCCGCAGAACACCGGGACCCACACCGGAAGTCTGTGGACGAGCGGCGGAACGCTGCTCGCGAGTGCGGTGTTCACCGACGAGATCGCGTCCGGCTGGCAGCAGGTGAACTTCGGGAGCCCCGTCGCGCTGTCGGCCAACACGACGTACGTGGCCTCGTACCACACGACGTCAGGGGGCTACTCGATGACGCGGCCCTACTTCACGTCCCAGTTCACGAACAATCCCCTCATCGCACTCGCCGATGGCGACGGAGGGGGCAACGGCGTCTTCAGCTACAGCGCCACGAACACCTTCCCGACCAGCAGCTTCCAGGCGACGAACTACTGGGTCGACGTGGTGTTCGTGCCGTCGTCCGGCCTCTGGGACGACTCCGCGACGCCGGCTGCCGCGTCGCATGGTGATCCCAACGGTGTGGTGCTCGGTGTGCGGTTCAAGCCGACCGCCTCCGGTTCGGTCCGGGGTATCCGGTTCTACAAAGGGCCGCAGAACACCGGGACCCACATCGGAACTCTGTGGACGAGCGACGGAACGCCGCTCGCGAGTGCCGTGTTCACCGGCGAGAGCGCGTCCGGATGGCAGGAGGTGAACTTCGGGAGCCCTGTCGCGCTGTCGGCCAACACGACGTACGTGGTCTCGTATCACACGACGTCAGGGGGCTACGCGGTGACGCGGCCCTACTTCACGTCCCAGTACGCGAACGGCGTGCTCATCGCACCGGCGGACGGCGACGGAGGGCGCAACGGCGTCTATACCTACAGCACCACGAACGCCTTCCCGACGAGCACCTACCAGGCGACGAACTACTGGGTCGACGTGATGTTCGATCTCAGTTAGTTCCAGTACCGGCCGAAGGCGCCTGGTCGCTGCTCAGGCGGCCAGGCGCCTTCGTTCTTGGGATAAATGGGCGGTAGCCAGGTGGCAGATAAGCGCGAGCAAAGAGTGGGGAATGGTTTCCGCGGCGACCGGTCATGCTCGGCCGAGGAGAGGGCAATATACAACAGTCGTCGTGGTGCGGGTCAGCAGATATGTGATGCGCTGGCTGCCAAGAGCGGGAATCGAACGGTGACGCCCCACGTGTGAATGCTTGCCGCGAGTGGCTTGTTTGTCACTTCAGTCGCACGGCGGTCACACCCGGGTGCGATCGGGACAGCGGGATCAGCAGGATTGCGGCAGACCGAGCGAACAAGCGGGGGATCAATGTCGGTGTCGGTGGTCATTCCGTGTTACCGGTCAGCGCGGACTCTTCCGATGCTGGTGCCCAGGCTTATATCGGTTCTTCGTGACATGTCCGTCCAGTATGAGGTGATTCTCGTTGTCGACGGAAGCCCGGACGACACCTGGGCGACCGCCGCCGACCTGGCCCGCCGGACGGACGGCGTCCGCGCGATCCACCTGTCCCGCAACTATGGTCAGCACAACGCCCTCGTCGCGGGAGTCCGTGAAGCGGAGTTCGACGTCGTCGTCACGATGGACGACGACCTGCAGCACCTCCCCGAGCAGGTGCCGCTCATGCTGGCCGCCCTCGAAGGCGATCGCCTCGATCTCGTCTACGGTGTCCCGCTCGAGGAGGAGCACGGGTTCCTGCGCAGCCTCGCGTCGCGCTCGGTGAAGGCCGGCATGTCGGCCACGCTGGGAGTTCGCGCCGCACGCAAGATCAGCGCCTTCCGCGCCTTCAGGACGTGCCTTCGCGACGGCTTCAAGGAGTTGTCAGGCCCCTACGCGTCCATCGACGTGGCCCTGTCGTGGGCCACCACGAGGATCGGCTCGTTGCCCGTGCGCATGGACCACCGCGAGCACGGGCGGTCCAACTACTCACTCCGCCTGCTGCTCCGGCATACGGCGAACATGGTGCTGGGCTACAGCGCGGCCCCTCTCCGTTTGGCGAGTTACCTCGGATTTCTGGTCGGCGCCATCGGTCTGCTGCTGGGTGTCGCGGTCCTGTGGCGCTTCGCCGCGGGTGACACGACCGTCGCGGGCTTCACCACGGTCGCCTCGATGGTCGCGCTGTTCTCGGCCGCGCAGTTGATAGCGATCGGAGTGCTCGGAGAGTACGTCGGCCGCATTCACGGAAGTGGAATGGGACGCCCGACCTATGTGGTTCGGGAGCGCGTCGGATCGCCCGCCCTGTTCGACGTCCCCCGGCAGACCAGTGGAGCGTCGGCCTCCGCGCACAACGCCTCCTGACCTCGCTTCCTCCGTATCGAGCAGTCCGGCGCAGAACGGTCTCCCAGACCGGCCCCGACCCTCACGAAACAGGCGCCTTTCCGGGGTGAATTGCCGTCGAATGCGCGCCATTCCGGCGTACCTGCTCACCTGGGCGTTCCGTCAATCGAGAATCCGTATAAAAATCTGGCAAGAAGATCGTCGGGTCCGAGAGTCCGGACGGACTGTCGGTGCTCGCATTGCCAGGCTTTCGCTGTCTCACGCGATACTTTCAATGTAAGGAATTGCACGTGGCAGACGGTGGATGGCGATTCAGGTCACTATGGCGACGCACGCTCCGAATCGCCTTCGTGAGCGTCCTGGCTGTCATGCTGGGGTGGCTCGGATCCGTACCGGTGTTGTCGTACGCGCCGAAATCGGCAGCGAAATCGACGCCGACTCCGGAGGTGACGGCGGAGCCCATACAGGCTCCGGAGACGCAGTCGGCGAAGCCGCCGCGAAGCTCCGCGACTCCGGAACCGGACCGGGCCACCGCGTCCCCTGAAACGCAGGCTCCCACGGCTCCTGATTCGCCGTCCGCGCCCCCCAAGCCGCGATCGGACTCCGCGAAACCGAAGAGGTCCGCGAGGCTTGAGCCGCATTCGGACGCCGTGCTCCTTGAGAGGCACCGCTGGGTGGGCGCGCGAAAAGGCGTCCGAAAGCGCAGGGCATCGTGCCCGCCGACGTCCATCATCTGCATCGAGAACAGTCTGCCGGGCAGCCCGCCCAGCCAATGGGACATCGTGGGCGCAGGTTCTATCAACATCCAGGGTTATGCCACTCAGATGAGTGTGGACCATGGAGAAACGGTAGATTTCAAGGTGCTGACCCCGGCGACCGCCTATCGCTTCGACATTTACCGCATGGGGTACTACAGCGGTCTGGGCGCGCGCCTCATCACGACGATTCACCCGTCCGTGCCGCTTCCCCAGTCGCAGCCGGCGTGCGCGACCGACAGCACGACCGGCCTGGTCGACTGCGGCAACTGGGCGGTGTCGGCCTCGTGGACGGTGCCGGCCAGCGCCGTTTCCGGCGTCTACATCGCCAAGCTGGTCCGGGAGGACGGGTCGAACGACGTCAGCCAGATCATCTTCGTCGTCAGGGACGACGAGCGTCACTCGGACTTTCTGATCCAGACCTCTGACGCCACCTGGCAGGCGTACAACACCTACGGCGGCAACAGCCTCTACTTCGGTTCTCCGGCGGGTCGTGCCTTCAAGGTCAGCTACAACCGCCCGTTCACCACGCGGATCGGCAGCTGCTGCACGGGCTCGGTGGAGAGCTGGTTCTTCGACTCCGAATATCCGATGGTCAGGTGGCTCGAGGCCAACGCGTACGACGTCAGTTACTCCTCCAGCATCGACACCGCCAGTCGGCCGGCGGAACTGCTCGAGCACAAGGTGTTCATGTCGTCGGGGCATGACGAGTACTGGTCCAACGAGCAGCGGACCAACGTGCAGAACGCCCGCGACAACGGCGTCAATCTCGCCTTCTTCTCCGGCAACGAGATCTTCTGGAAGACCAGGTGGGAGAACAGCATCGCCAATCCGGACTCCACCTTCCGGACGCTTGTCTGCTACAAGGAGACGCTGGCGAACGCCAAGATCGATCCGAGCCCGCAGTGGACCGGGACATGGCGAGATCCGCGCTTCTCCCCGCCGTCGGACGGGGGGAGACCGGAGAACGCGCTGTCCGGCACGCTGTTCATGGTCAACGGGGTCGCCAACGATTCGATACAGGTGCCCGCCGAGTTCGGCAACATGCGATTGTGGCGCAACACGGCCATCGCGAATCTCTCACCCGGCCAGACGGCGACCTTCCCCGCGGGAACCCTCGGGTACGAATGGGATGTGGGGGCTCCCGACAACGGATTCTCGCCCCCCGGGCCGGTGAAGTTGTCGAGAACGACGCTGGCCACGAACAAGTTCCTGCTCGACTTCGGCGGCACCTTCGGCGCCGGGGTCGCGACGCACAACCTGGTGCTCTACCGAGCGGCCAGTGGAGCGCTCGTCTTCGGTGCGGGAACCACCCAGTGGTCGTGGGGGCTCGACGCCACCCATGATCGGGCGGGCACGCCCACGGACATCAACATGCAGCAGGCCACGGTCAACCTGTTCGCCGACATGGGCACGCAACCGGCCAGCCTTCAGCCTGGCCTGGTTCCGGCGACCCCGTCGACGGACACGGCGCCACCGACCTCGACGATCACCAATCCGCCTGTCGGCGCCTCGGTGCCGGTCGGCAGGGTGGTCACCGTTCAGGGAACGGCGAGTGACACCGGGGGCGGCGTCGTCGCGGGTGTCGAGGTCTCGTTCGACGGTGGCACCAGGTGGTTCCAGGCGACCGGCCGCGAGAACTGGCAGTTCCCGTGGACGCCGAGCACCGCCGGCAACGCGACGATCATGGCCCGTGCGGTCGACGACATCGGCAATCTCCAGGTGATCCCCACCACGCTGAATGTCACCGTGGGAGACGGATGCCCCTGCACCCTGTGGACTCCGTCGACCGTTCCTGACGTGGCGGCGAACGACGATCCCAACGGGGTGGAAGTCGGGGTGAAGTTCCAGGCCACCAGCGCGGGCCTCATCACGGGCGTCAGGTTCTACAAGGGGGCGTCCAACACGGGTACGCACGTCGGCAGCCTGTGGAGTTCCACGGGAGTGCTCCTGGCGCGGGCCACGTTCACCACTGAGACGGCGAGCGGCTGGCAACAGGTGAACTTCTCCAATCCGGTCGTGGTTGCCGGAAACACCACCTATATCGCCTCCTACTACGCGCCCAATGGGAATTACTCCATATCGCGGCCGTACTTCGGCACCGCGTTCACGAACGGTCCGCTGACCGGCCTCGCGAGCGGCGCCTCGGGCGGCAACGGTGTCTACACCTACAGCGGGGCGAGCGCGTTCCCGACGAGCACCTACCAGGCCACCAACTACTGGGTCGACGTGGTGTTCACGCCGTCGGCGAGTCTGTGGAACAACTCGACGGTGCCGGACATCCAGTCGTTCCCGGACTCCCAGGCGGTCACGCTCGGGGTGAAGTTCACGGCGTCCGAGACCGGAACGATCAGTGGTATCCGCTTCTTCAAGGGGGCGCAGAACACCGGGACGCACGTCGGGAGCCTCTGGACGACCGGCGGGCAGTTGCTGGCCAGCGCGACCTTCACCAACGAGAGCGCGTCGGGCTGGCAACAGGTGTCCTTCTCGACACCTGTCACGATAACCGCGAATACGACCTATATCGCCTCATACTTCACGTCATCCGGGAATTACTCGGTAAATCGACCGTACTTCACCAGTGCGTTCACGAACCCGCCGCTGACCGCTCTCGCGGACGGTGCGTCGGGGGGCAACGGGGTCTACACGTACGGCTCGTCGAACAGCTTCCCGACGAGCACCTATCAGGCCACCAACTACTGGGTCGACGTGGTGTTCACGCCGTCGGCGAGTCTGTGGGACGACTCGACGGTGCCGGACGTCGACTCGTTCCCGGATCCCCAGGCGGTCACGCTCGGGGTGAAGTTCACCGCGACCACGGCTGGAACGATCAGCGGTATCCGGTTCTTCAAGGGTTCGCAGAACACCGGGACGCACGTCGGGAGCCTGTGGACGGCCACTGGTCAGTTGCTGGCGAGCGCGACCTTCACCAACGAGACCGCGTCAGGCTGGCAACAGGTGATCTTCTCGACGCCTATCGCGGTTTCTGCGAATACGACCTATATCGCCTCTTACTTCACGTCGTCCGGGAACTATTCGATAACGCGGCCGTACTTTACCAATGCGTATACGAACGGCCTGCTGACCGCTCTCGCGGACGGTCCGTCGGGCGGCAACGGTGTTTACAGCTACGGTGCGTCGAGCACCTTCCCTGTCAACAGCTACCAAGCCACGAACTACTGGGTGGACGTTCTGTTCAACGTCTCCTAGGTGTGCTGAGAGGTGTGCCGGAACCGCCCCTGCCGACATGCGGCAGGGGCGGTTTTCGGTTGTCGGCGGACACCGCCGGTTCGTGTCGGCATGTGCCGGTACCGGCCCCATCTCGATCCGGTCAGCGGACCTCCTTCTGCGGGCCAAGCTATCTCCTGTGAATCGGCGTTCGCGCGCGCCATCGCCGCTCCGGATGACGGCGGGAGTTAGAACAAGAACGACACTCGGGCCCGCGGGAACTCATGGTCACGGGTCTGAGAAACACACAATCGGTCAACGAACCTCATCGGTCCGATGAGGAATTCGTCGAATGGAGTGATGGTGCGTTTCTTGCCCAGTCGAGAAGACATCACGGCCGGAGTGGTCGGCCTGGGATACGTCGGGTCCTGTGTCGCAGCGACCCTCGCCGACAACGACGTCCACGTAACGGGCGTGGACACGGACGCCGCGCTCGTGGCGGAGCTGAGCCGCGGACACTGCCGGTTCAGCGAAGCGGGGCTGCCCGAGCTCGTGTCCCGCTGGGCGGGCACGCCGAGGCTGCGGGTCACTGATGACTGCGAAGCGGTCGCGTCCGCCGACGTCGTCATCGTCACGGTCGGCACGCCCATCCGCGACAGGGGCGTGCTGATGGACCATCAGCTGAAGAGCGCCTGCGAGGATCTGAGCAGGCACATCCGCCCCGGTCAGCTGTTGATCTTCAAGAGCACGGTTCCAGCGGGGATGACGCGCGAGCTCGTCGTCCCTCTGCTTGAGCGCTCGGGCCTGAAGTGTGGAGCCGACTTCGGCCTCGCGTTCTGCCCCGAGCGGCTCTCCGAAGGAAACGCGCTGAACGAGCTCCGTAGCTTCCCCATCGTCGTCGGCGGCTGGTGCGACGACAGCACCGAGGCCGCGGCGGCGTTCTGGGAGCGGACCGTCGGCGTCGACGTCATCCGCTGCGCCTCGCTCGAGACGGCGGAGATGGTCAAGCTCGCCGACAACTGGTGGATCGACCACAACATCGCCATGGCCAACGAGCTCGCCAAGGTGTGCGACGTGCTCGGCGTCGACGTCCTCGACGTGGTCTCGGCCGCGAACTCCATCAAGAAGGGCAACGGGAACGTCAACATCCTGCTGCCGAGTGTCGGGGTCGGCGGCTCCTGCCTGACGAAGGATCCATGGATGGTGTGGCGCTCGGCCCAGGACCGTGGCGTGGACCTCCGCACGATCCCGGCCGCGCGGGAGGTGAACGACGGGATGCCCCGCTACACCTTCGACCTCGTCGTCGACGAGCTGGCCAAGTTCGGCAGGACCCCGGCCGACGCGAAGGTCGCGGTGCTGGGCCTGGCCTTCAAGAACAACACCGGAGACCTGCGCGCGACGCCGACCCAGCCCGTGATCGCGGCGCTCTGCGAGGCGGGCGCCGACGTCACCCTCTTCGATCCGCTGGTCGACGACGACGAGGCCGAGAAGACCTTCGGGCTGCGGCCGTCAAGCTCCATCGAGGAGGCGGTGCAGGACGCCGACTGCCTGGCCGTCCTCGCCTGGCACAAGCAGTTCGAGGCGCTGGACTTCGCCGAACTCCGCAAGCGGGTCGCCGCGTCGTGCGCGTTGATCGACGGGCGCGCCTACTACTCTCGCGAAACGATCGCCCGGCTGCGACAACTGGGCTTCGCCTACCGCGGGATCGGACGGTAGACGCCATGGCTCGAGTGGTAGTCACGGGCGGTGGCGGATTCGTCGGGAGCCATCTCGTCGACCGGCTCGCAGCGGAGGGCCACGACGTGGTCGTCTTCGAACAGGGCGAGCCGCCGGCCGGCCGGCAGGCGGGTGCGTCCCGGTACGTCATGGGCGACATCAGGGACAAGGCCGGACTGGCTGCGGCCATCACCCCGGACGTGGACATCGTGTACCACCTCGCCGCCGTGGTCGGCGTTGATCGGTACCTCGACCAGCCGCTGGACGTCATCGACATCAACCTGATGGGGACGAGGAACGTACTCGATCTGGCCGAGCGGGCCGGAGCGAAGGTCGTGGTCGCCAGCACGAGCGAGGTGTTCGGCAAGAATCCGGCGGTGCCATGGGCGGAGGACGACGATCGCGTGCTGGGCAGCACCGCCACGGACCGGTGGAGCTACTCGTCCAGCAAGGCACTGGCGGAGCATCTCACCTTCGCCTTCATCCGGCAGCGTGGCCTGCGAGCGACGATCGTGCGCTACTTCAACGTGTACGGCCCCCGCCAGCGGCCCGCCTTCGTCGTCAGCCGCACGATCCACCGGGCGCTTCGCGGTCTTGCTCCTGTCGTCTATGACGACGGCGGTCAGACCCGGTGTTTCACGTTCGTCGACGACGCCATCACCGCCACGGTGATGGCCGGTTCGAGCGCGAAGTCCGATGGCGAGTGCTTCAACATCGGCAGCTCGGACGAGACGACGGTGCAGCAGGCCGTGCACCTCGCCATCGAGCTCGCCGGTGGTGAGCGGACCGTCGTTCCCGTCGACACTCGGGAGCGTCTCGGCGAGCGGTACCAGGATCTGTACCGACGGGTTCCCGACACGACGAAGGCCGCCAACGTGCTCGGCTGGCGCAGCACGACCGGCCTGCGCGAGGGGCTGGCGCGGACGATCGAGTGGGCTCGGGAGAATCCCTGGTGGCTGGAGCAGCCGGACAGCGGCCAAGCCTGACCGCGAACAGCGCGGTGCTTCCGCCTCGATGAGCCGGAAGCACCGCGAGTCACGACATCAGGGCGCGCTGTCCGGGATCTGGTACACGGCGTAGTCGCCGGTGTGGAACCGGAGATCCGCGAACTTGCCGATCATGGAACTGCGGTCGAGGTCGCGCTCGTCGACCATCAGCCAGCGCACGCCGTAGCGCGTTCGCAGCGCCTGGATCGACTCCGTTGTGGGGGACTGGAAGGCCGCGTCGTTGGCCTGGATCCGCGCCCGGTCCCAGAACGGCAGCAGGTGCGAGGTGAGGCCGTCGCGCCAGCGCCGGTAGTTCGTCGGGGTGAACGCCCACCCCTCGACGAGCACGCGCCGCTCCGTCAGAGCCGAAACCCAGTACTGGCGGCTGTCGCAGGGCGTCTGGAATCCCCAGCGGCAGTGCGTGTTCGTGGCGACCAGGTCGTCCGGGTCCGAGTGGGCGCGCAACCACCGTCCGGCGGTCAACACGTCCCGAGGAATCACGTCCGCCGGGGCGACGGTCGGATCCGTCTCGGCGATGCCGCCCGCTGGGGTGCGCAGAGCCGCGGACAGGGCGCGACTGGCCCAGGCGGCCGGCAGCCCGACGGCCGTGATCATCGAGATCGTGAGGGCCCCGGCGACCACCAGGTGCCGTCTGTTGACGAGGACGACAGCGCCGATCGCGAGCAGGGCGAGCGCCGCCAGGGCGAGGTAGGGCCGGTAGAGAAGGCTCTCGTCCTGGCCCGGACTCAGGGGCACCTGGACGCCGAACACCATCCGGGTCAGGCAGGTCACCACGATCGCCGCGCCGGCCACGCACGCCGTCGCGCGGGCCGACACCTTCGCCCGCCGCGCGATGACGAAGAGCCCGTAGACGGCGACTATCCCCAGATAGGGATAGCACGCCACGGAGAAGTACTGCTCATTGTTGTGATCATGCCCGAACAGCAGTGTGGCCCCGATTCCCGCGGCACCGATGCCGAGCATCACCGCCACGGCCGGTCGCAGGAGCAGCCTCGCCTGGCTCAGCAGACCGAAGATCCCGCACCACTCCACGGCCCAACTCAGCAGGTACAGCAGCGTGACACCGAGGACCGAGGCGAGCGGGGCGTCGGTCTGACGGCCCACCCCGGTCAGCTCTCCCCACACGTCGCGCGTGTGGAAGAGCGGGGCGACGATCATCCCCAGGCGCTCCTGGCCGAAGAGCACGAACTGTCCGAAAAGAAAGCACGCCACGGTGATCGCCAACGCGGCGAACGTGGGCCACGGCGTCCGGCGACGCCGGACCATCTCGATCACGGCGGTCAGCACCAGCCCGGCGCCGAGCAGCGGCAGATACGTGGCCTTCGCCCCCATCACCGCCACCAGGAAGACGCCCAGCAGCAGCCACAGGCCGCGACCGGTCCGCCTGCGGTCGAGCAGATCGAACAGGACGAGGGCGACCGGCACGAAGAGCAGCGCCCCGAAGCTCTGTGTGGGGCCCATCCACGACTGAGGGGGGCGCCACGTGAACACCCCGACGTTCGTGCCCAGGTACAGGTTGGGCGACTCCATGAAGACGGTGACCACGATGGCCAGCAGCCCCGCCGGCCAGGAGCGCGCCACACGCCGTCCGAGCATCCCGATGAGGACGACGAAGGCGACCATCATCGGCAGCATGGTCAGCCGGAACAGCAGCACGAGCGGTTCCACGCCGGTGATCCAGCTCGACGCCGCGTAGTGAGCGAAGACGAACCAGTGGTAGAACAGCGGTTCGCCGGCGACGTACGGCGCCGTGGGCGGCACGTGGTGGTTCAGCTCGCCGATCAGGGCGAGGTGGAACGGCATGTCGAGATTGACCGTCGCGAGTGCCGGCCAGGTCAGCGGAAACGCCCTGAAGAACTTGCCGGCGCTCCAGACGACCAGATACACGACGACCAGGGCAACGGACCACGACCACCAGCTCGGCGTCGTGAGGCGGGGCCCGCCCCTCCAGTGCCGTCGCAGGCGGGGGAGCGCGGCGAAGACCGCGTAGGTGGTGAGCGGCCAGGCCAGGACGAGCAGCGGCATCCCGGCCGCACGGACGGCGATGTAGACGAGCACCTCGATCGCGTAACCGAGCGTCAACCCGAGGGCGAGTTCCTCGGCCAGCGTCCGCTGCCCGCGATACAGGGCGCGTACCAGCAGCAGGCCCGGCAGCGTCAGCCCGAGTGCCACATAGGCGCCGAAGCAGATCATGTCCCGTGCGGAAACATCGAAGAAGGCCAGCACGGACACCGTGAAGATGGTTACCAAGGCCGCCGGCAGCCAGCGCGACGAGTAAAGCCGGCGGAGCCTGCGCCACCACACGGACCGTCCGCTGTTATAAGGAATCCTGTCCAGTTCGCCGGTAAGTTCAAGGGAACCTGACGGGAAACTTTCCAGGTGCGGAGTCTTGGTCATGCGCGCCAGTCTCGGCGGCCTGCGCTGCCCGGCCGGGTGCGGACGCCCGCGTTTTTCGATGTCCTTGCCGGCCCTTCATACAGGGCAGTCGATCGGCCGGATGGCGGCCTGCCAGAGGCGCTTCGACCTGGGCCGGCAACATCCTGTGCACGATCCACTTTTGGGACACGCCCTCTCACATGTTCGTGTCCGAGCGATCACGTTCCGTAACATGGCTCGGGAATCGGGGGCAGGCCGGTGTGGCCGTCCTTGTCGTCTCGCCGGGTGGGAATCGAATGGCTGAACGCGTAGACGGTGGCGCCGACACAGAGATCGCTTGGTGGTCCGAGCTGCGCTGCCCGCGCTGTCGTGGTCCACTCCGCGCCGGAACCGAGCTTCGCTGCGACGAATGCCCGGCCACGTATCAGATCGACCGGGGAATCCCACGGTTCGTGCCCCGCGACAACTATGCGGCGGGGTTCGGATACCAGTGGAACCAGCATCGGCTGACGCAGCTCGATTCACATTCCGGCATACCGATCTCGCGCAATCGACTGATTAATCAGAGCCGTTGGTCCTTCGCCGAGCTGCGCGGTAAGAAGGTGCTCGAATGCGGTAGCGGCGCCGGGCGCTTCACCGAGGTGCTGTGCGAGTCCGGCGCCGAGGTGACGTCGGTCGACATCTCGAGCGCGGTCCACGCCAACGCGGCGTCGAACGGCCGCTTTCCGAATCTGCGGCTCGTCCAGGCCAGCATCTACGAACTGCCGTTTCCTGAGCAGTCCTTCGACTTCCTGTTCTGCTGCGGGGTGATCCAGCACACCCCGAACGTGGAGCGGACCTTCAAGACGCTGTTCCGCTATCTGCGGCCGGGCGGCCGGTTCTGCGTCGACGTGTACGCGGCGGTCATCGCCTACCCGCATCCTCGCCAGCTGCTGCGTCCGATCACCAAACACATGCCTCCCGCCAAGCTCTACGCCCTGGTGGAGAAGGCCGTGCCGGCTCTGCTGCCGCTGTCTCTCAAGCTCAGCGCCGTCCCAGGGGTGGGGCAGGGGCTGGCGCGCCTGGTTCCGGTGGCCAACCATCGCTATCTGGGGCTGACGGACAGGGAAACCGTCCGGAGCTGGTCCGTGCTGGACACCTTCGACTGGCTGTCACCGCGGTACGAGAAGCCGCAGACCCGGCGGCGTCTGCAGCGCTGGACGAGTGAACTGGGCCTGCGCGAGGTCTCCATCGAACGCCATCGGGGGCTGTACGTGATCCGCGGCGTCAAATAGCCGGCGGTGGTCACGTGGCCGGCAGGCCCCCTCGCAGACGGCGCACCTCCCGAACAGCCGACAAGAGCAGCCTTCGAAAGGGATCGCGCCGTGGCGACCAGCGATAGAGCCGGCCTCCGGCGCGTCGCCCTGCTCATCCCGCAGTTGACGCTCATGGGCGGCACCGAGATGCAGCTCTGCTTGCTGGCCAGGGAACTGCGGGCGAGGAACATCGACACGACGGTGTTCGTGCTGCGGGGAGGCGGGCGGCAGGCGGAGAGCCTGCGGCGGGCGGGGGTGGAGGTGCACGAGCTCGGTTTCGTCCGCCTCCTGTCGGGACCGTTGGCTCCGGCTCGCAACCTGCGCGCCTGTCTCTCCCTGCTGCGCCTCCTGCGGAGGCTGAAGCCCCAGGTGCTGCACGCCTTTCTCTACCTCGGCTACGTCGTGGGGCCACCGGTGGCCCGGTTGGCAGGGGTTCCGGTCATCGTGGCGGGCAGGCGGAGTCTGAGCTGTTTCAAGCGGCGGCGCGGGTGGGTGCTGGCGCTGGAGAGGGCCGTGACCCGTGTCGCCGATCATGTGGTGGCGAACGCGGTGGCGGTCGCGGAGGATGCTCGGGCGGTTGAGGGTGTGCCGGCGCGGAAGCTGAGCGTGATCTACAACGGCCTGCCGGGGTCGGCGTTTCACGGAGCCGAGCCCGAGCGTGTCGACACCCCCTGGCCCGTGGTGGTGTGCGTGGCCAACCTCCTGGACGTGAAGGGGCATCGGTTCCTGGTCGATGCCGCCGGGATGCTGTCGCGGCGGGGTCGTCCGTGCACGGTGGTGCTGGTGGGGGAGGGTGTCGAGCGTGGTCGTCTGGAGGCTCAGGCGAGCGCTCTGGGGGTGGATGTGCGCTTTGTGGGGGCCCGTAGTGAAACGGCGGGTTTTCTGGCTCGTGCTGATGTGGTGGTGCTTCCTTCGCTTTCGGAGGGTTTGAGTAACGCGGTCATGGAGGCGATGGCGGCGGGGCGGCCTGTCGTGGCGACGTCGGTGGGGGGGACGCCGGAGCTTCTTGAGGATCGTGGCGTCCTGGTTCCCGCTTCTGATCCCGTGGCGTTGGCTGAGGGGATCGCCCGTCTCCTTGATGATCCGGATCTTGCGGCGTCGCTGGGTGCGGCGGCGCGTGCCTGGGCCGGCAAGAACCTTGACATGGACGTGATGGTCGATGAGCACGTCCGCCTGTATCACCGACTTCTGGAGACCCGATGTGCGGGATAGCTGGAATGGCTTCGACGTCGAACCCGGACCCCGAACTCGTCCGCCGTATGTGCGAGGTGATCGTCCACCGCGGGCCCGACGGCGCGGGCTTCCACAGCGACGAAGGCGTGGCACTCGGCATGCGCCGACTGGCGATCATCGATGTGGCGACCGGCGACCAACCCGTCTACAACGAGGACAGACGGATCGTGGCCGTCTTCAACGGCGAGATCTACAACTTCGGTGAGCTCCGGGAGATGCTGATCGCCAAGGGGCACCACCTGCGCACCGCGGGAGACTCCGAGTGCCTCGTGCATCTGTACGAGGAGTTCGGCGAGGACCTCGTCCACCACCTCAGGGGGATGTTCGCCTTCGCCATCTGGGACCGCGATCACCGGCGTCTGGTTCTGGCTCGGGACCGGGTCGGCAAGAAGCCGCTCTACTGGCGATCCGATCACTCGTCGATCTGGTTCGGGTCCGAACTGAAGTCCCTCACCCGGGACCCGGGGATGAGCCGCGAGGTCGACCCCGTCGCCCTGGATCACTACCTGACCTACCAGTACGTTCCCGCGCCGTGGTCGATCTACCAGGGCGTGCACAAGCTCCCTCCCGGTCACGTGCTCGTCTGGGAAGGCGGCACGGTCACGGTCGACCGCTACTGGGAACTCGACCGCAGGCAGCGGTCGGTGGTCGACCCTCGGGAGGAGGAGCAGCGCCTGCGCGAGCTGCTCCTGGACGCGACCCGGGTCCGCATGGTGAGCGAGCGTCCCATCGGCGCGTTCCTGTCAGGCGGGGTCGACTCGTCCGCGGTGGTGGCCGCCATGGCCATGCAGAGCAGCAACCCGGTCAAGACGTTCTGCATCGGCTTCGAGGACAGCCGGTACGACGAACGCCACAAAGCACGGATGGTCGCCGACCGCTACGCCACGGACCACCACGAGCTGGTCGTGACGTCGAACCTGCTCGACATCCTGCCGCGCCTCGCGTGGCACTTCGACGAGCCGTTCGCCGACTCCTCGGCGATCCCCAGTTTCTACGTGGCCCAGCTGAGCCGGCAGCACGTCACCGTCGCGCTCAACGGGGACGGCGGGGATGAGTGCTTCGGCGGCTACCAGCGCTACGCGCTGATGAACCAGGCTCGCAGGATTCCCGTAGTGCCCGGCCCCTTGGCGGGACTGCTCAGCCGCAGCGGCACCCTCATGAGCCAGCGGAGCGCTTCCCGTTCCCTCTCGCGGCGACTGGGCCGGCTGATGACGTTCGTCGCCGCGCACCCATCGCAGCGCTATGCCCGCCTGATGTCGTACTTCACGCCGGAACAGCGAGCCGAGATCTACAGCGACTCGCTCCGGGAGGCCCTGGCAGGCGTCGACAGCTACCGCCTGCTCGAGGACATCTTCCACGGCTCGTCGGCGAAGACCGATCTCGGCAGGGTTCTGGACGTCGACACCTTCACCTACCTTCCGGGTGATCTGCTGGTCAAGGTCGACATCACGACGATGGCGAACTCGCTGGAGGCCCGCTCGCCCTTCCTGGACCACCACATCATGGAGTGGGCGGCGACCCTTCCCAGCGCGCTGCACGTCCGCAACGGCCAGACCAAGATGCTGCTCAAGCGGGCGGTGGCTCCCTGGCTGCCTCCCCAGCTGCTGCGCTATCCGAAGCAGGGGTTCGGGGTGCCGCTCGCGGCGTGGCTCCGCGGTGAGCTGCGGGACCTGGTCTTCGACGCGCTCACCGACGACACCGCTCGCGGTAGGGGGCTGTTTCGGCCGTCGGCGGTCCAGGAGCTGCTCCGGCGGCACATGGACGGCGTCGACCACAGCGTCCGGCTGTGGGCGCTGCTCCAGTTCGAGCTCTGGAACCGAGCGCATGCGGTGCCCGACGACACCGTCGTCAGTGAGGCCGGATGCCACGCGTGACCAGGAAGGTCAGGCATGCGCGATCGCCCGTATCCGGCGCGACCAAACGAGAGGCTCGCCATGGCACAAGGAGAGAATGCCGCTCTGCGACGCGTCGCGTTTCTCATCGGACAGCTCGAACTGGGAGGCACCGAGAAGCAGCTGTGTCTCCTGGCGCGGGAACTGCGCCTGAGAGGCGTCGAGGTCCACGTCCTCGTGCTGTCGAGAGGCGGCCCCTACGAACAGACCTTGCGCGAGGTGGGAATCGAAGTCCATCATCTCGGCTTCGGCCGTGAACCGTCCGGACTTTCCACGCTGAATCGGAACCTGATGGCCTTCGTCCGCCTGGTCGGCCTGCTGCGCGACCTCAGACCAGACGTGCTCCACGCCTTCCTGCACGAGGGGTACATGATCGGCGCGGTGGCCGCGCGGTTCGCGGGTTTCCCGCTGGTGGTGGTGGCCGGCCGCCGCGGCCTGCGGCACTTCGAGCGGCGGCGCGGGTGGCTGCTGGCGCTGGAGAGGGTCGTGACGCGTGTCACCGATCATGTGGTGGCGAACGCGGTGGCGGTCGCGGAGGATGCTCGGACGGTTGAGGGTGTGCCGGCGCGGAAGCTGAGTGTGATCTACAACGGTCTGCCGGCGTCGGCGTTCGAGGGCGCCGAGCCGGAGCGTGTCGACACCTCCTTGCCCGTGGTGGTGTGCGTGGCGAATCTGCGCAGCGTGAAGGGGCTTCGGTTCCTGGTCGATGCCGCCGGGATGTTGTCGCGGCGGGGTCGTCCGTGCACGGTGGTGCTGGTGGGGGAGGGTGTCGAGCGTGGTCGTCTGGAGGCTCAGGCGAGCGCTCTGGGGGTGGATGTGCGCTTTGTGGGGGCCCGTAACGAGACGGCGGGTTTTCTGGCTCGTGCTGATGTGGTGGTGCTTCCTTCGCTTTCGGAGGGTTTGAGTAACGCGGTCATGGAGGCGATGGCGGCGGGGCGGCCTGTCGTGGCGACGTCGGTGGGGGGTACGCCGGAGCTTCTTGAGGATCGTGGCGTCCTGGTTCCCGCTTCTGATCCCGTGGCGTTGGCTGAGGGGATCGCCCGTCTCCTTGATGATCCGGATCTTGCGGCGTCGCTGGGTGCGGCGGCGCGTGCCTGGGCCGGCAAGAACCTTGACATGGACGTGATGGTCGATGAGCACGTCCGCCTGTATCACCGACTTCTGGAGACCCGACGTGCGGGATAGCCGGAGTGAGCAGGAGCGCACAGTTCTGCCGGCCGCCGAGCCCCCCGCCGGTTCCCCGATCGATCGCAGCCGAGGCGAGGTTCGATGCCCCGTACGTCAGAGCTGAGTTCGTCCGTCGGCAAGGTGGCTCACACCATTGGCAGCCAGACGGTCCAGGTCCTGCTGGGAACGGTGACAGGCGTGCTGATCGCACGCGTCCTCCAGCCCGAGGGGCGGGGGACCTACTCCGTCATCGCGACCACGACGCTCACCGCCATCGTCTTGGGGCACGCGTCCATCGACAAGTCACAGATCTATCTGTGGACGAACCGGGCGCGGCACCGCGCTCTCGCCGCGAACGGTCTGGTACTCGGCCTGACCCTGGGAACGGTCACCACGCTGGTCGCGCTGGTGCTGCTGAGCGTGGGCGCGATGCCGACGACGTCCCCGCTGCTCGGGGTCGCGATGCTCGCCGTTCCCTTCGGCGTCGCGGCCACGAACCTGAGAGGCATCGCGTGGCTGGAGTCACGCACGGACATCGTCAACCGCGGGACCGTCGCCGCCGCGTTGACCCAGTGCCTGCCTCTCCTCGTGCTCTCGGCCGTCGGCGACATCACGGTGACCACCGTCATCGTGTTCTGGACGGTCTCCACCGTCGTCCCGTTCGTTCTCCTCATCCGGGCGCTCCGCCCCCATCCCCGGCTGGTCGACGTCCGGCTCGCCTGCCGCCAGCTCGCCCTCGGCGGGCGCTTCCACGTCGGGCTGGTGGCCTTCTATCTCTTGATGACCGTCGACACCCTGCTGCTCAACGCCCTGGACTCCGCCGCCGCAGTCGGGATCTACACGGTCGCCGTGACGGTGCTCTCCCTCGCCGGCATTCCGGCGGAGGCCACCACCCGGGTCGTGCTTCCCGGGCAGGCCGGTAGCGACGCGCGTCACGCCGAGGAGATCACCGTCCGAACCCTTCGGCTCAACCTGATCCTCTCCTCGGCCTTCCTCGGGGTGCTGGCGGCGGTGTCGCCGACGCTGATCCCGATGGTTTACGGCCAGTCCTTCGCGGGCAGTGTCCCGCCGCTGCTGCTGCTGGCCCCGGGGATGGTCGCGCTCTCCCTGATCAGGCCGGTCGAGCAGTATCTCGTGCGACTCGGCCGGCCGGTCGCCATGACCCTCATCGCCGTCGGCGCGCTCGCGCTGAACGTCCTGCTCAACGTGGTGCTGATTCCCCGATGGGGACCGCTGGGCGCGGCTCTCGCGTCCACTGCCACGTACACCCTCATGGCCTGCGTGGAGGTGTCCTGGTTCGCGCGGTCGGCCCGCATCCCCTTGTGGGGCCTGCTGCCACGCCTCGACGACGTCCGGCCGGTGCTGACACTGCTGGCGTCCTCCCGCGTGATCGCCCGGCGGCGTCGCCGACCTGGGCAGCGGGTCGGCTGACCCAGGCGCCGGTGCGCGTGAACCCGCTAGCGATCGTGGAGCGGGCGACGTGCCACCCAGACGCAACTGCTTCCCCACTGCCGGAGCACGGGAGCGTAGTCCATGAGCAGGAGTGGCTTGATGGCCCACTGAGGGACCTTCCAACCCGCAAAGTTGATCAGGGTGTTGACCGTGTTGTAGGGCCGCACCTGCGGCACCTCGAAGCCAAGCTTCTCCAGCAGCACGCGCATGCCCTTCGGGCTGAACGCGTACTGATAGAAATCGCCCTCCGGCTTTCGGGCCGCGACGAAGCGGCGTGCTCTGGCCTGCAGCCAGGAATTCATGCAGGGTGTCGAGATGATGGCGATGCCGCCCGGTCGAAGGATGCGTCGCGTCTCGGCCAGGATCTGCGCCGGGCCTTCCTCGAAGTGCTCGCAGACTCCCGGCGAGTAGACCGCGTCGAAAACCCCGTCAGCGAAGTCGAGCTTGCGTACGTCGCCGACGTGCCACGGAATGTCCGGAAACAGGCCGCGCAATCTGCTGATGGTCTCCTGCGACCAGTCGAGCCCCTCGGCGCGGTATCCCAGCGCATCGGCGGCGACGGTGAAGTGCGCCCGCCCGCAACCGGCCTCGAGCACTCTCTCGCCGGGCTTCACCCATTTCCTGAACGTGGCCCGGAGTTCGTGCAGCAGGTGCCCCTTGAGCTGGCGCTCGTACGACCACTCGCTGGCTTTCCAGAGATCGGTCCAATAGGTTTCGTCCGCGGCTCTCGAGTAGTACTTGAGGCATCGCCCCGCCTGCTGGTTGTCATCGAGGGTGATGAACCAGTTGTCCATTCAGTCGCTCCGGTGCTCGCTCGGCATGGGTCCGTTGTCAGTAGGCTTCAGACATCAGGGGGATGACCTCCCGTTACCCAGGTCCATCTGGTAGAGCAGCCAGCCGAGCGGTATCGCGCCGACGGCCAGGGTTCTGGCGGCTGTTCCGCGGAACCCGTGGGCGCGCCGCCACGCCGACTCCCTCAGATGAAAGCAGGCCCTGGAGAGGTGCACGGCGGCCCTGGCGAACTCGGTCGGTCTGAAGCGCAGCCACGCGATGTCCTCTTCAAGGGTGATGCGATGCTGCTCGGCGGCCCCGGACGCGACACGCGCGAAGGCGCGCCGTGTCAGGCGATCCTGGGCGACCACTCGACAGACGACGACCTCCTCGTTGACATGGCGCACCAGGTACCGTCGGCCGATCGCCCGCCATATCAAGCTTTCGGCGACGTACCCCGTCCGTTGCGGAAACGGGTGTGCCCGCATGATGTCGGCGCGGTACATCCTCGGCTTGTCGCCGGTCGATCGATAGCGATAGACCATCTCATGCCAGCTCGCGTCGAGCGGGGCGGAGGGAAATCTCTTGCCGATGACGCGGTCACGCTCGTCGATGCAGAGCCCGGCGACTCCGGCGTACGCCTGTTTGTCGCCGATGTCATGCCAATGGTCCAGGAGGCGCCGCAAGCTTCCAGGAACCACCAGGTCGTCCGAGTCGATCTGAGCGATCAGGTCGCCTTCGGTCACGGACGCTCCGTGATTCAACGCCTGGTGTTTTCCGGCATTCGGCTGCCAGTGATAGCGGACCGGGAAGGGGCTGATCCGGGCCAGTTCGGCCACCACATCTCGGGTGTCGTCGGCGGAGCCGTCGTCGATGACGACCCATTCCAGATCCACGTCCTGGTGCAGCAGACTCTCGTGGAGTTCTGGAAGGTACCTTCCGCGGTTGAACGTGGGGGTGAGAACGGTGACCAGCATGGCGCACCTCACCCTTCTGCAGCAGGGACGTCGGGGACACACCGCGCGTTCGCCGCGGTCTCGGCCGACTCAGGGCGATGGGCTGCCTCCACCCGATGGAGCGTCATCGCATAACTCCGATCTCAGAGAACGAACTCCGCAGTCAGGCCCCTTTAAACGCGGCCCGCCTCGGCACGCGTTCGCATTGACTGTTCGGCGATCTGGCCGGCCGATTCGCTTTCCGCAGGCGCGGCCGTTGAGTGCCCTTTGTCCCGAGGATTCCTGGTCCAGGCTACTGCTGAGAGCAGGCTGGTGATCATGATGATCGGCATGCGTTGGCGAAAGATCAGGCCAATGTTGGCCATAGTGGTCGCATAGGCGATCGTGGCCGGGACGATGAACAGCAGCAGGATCACGAGGATCCTGCGGTCATCCAGCCACAGCCGACGGGCGCCGCGCGCGGCACTGAAGAGCAGGTAATACCAGATGAGGGCGTCGACCTTGCCGAGTTGGAACGCCAGACTGCCTTCGGACCACGGGAACGGCGACAGCAACGTATAGAGCAGTTTGCTGCCGAGAGCGTTCCACGGATCGCCGCCGTCCTGGAATACGACGCCCGACCCGCCGCTCGCGTTGGAACGTATGTTGGCCTGCGAATGGCCGTTTTCGAACTGCTTCTGGATCGTCGCCGTCGGGGCCAGCTCGGAAAAGCCTCCGGAGGCGAACACGGTCCACACCAGTATCGCCGCGAAGGCGAACCGCCGCAGCGAGAACGCGCCCTTCACGCCGATCAGGCAGAGCAGGAGCGGTGCGACGCACATGGCGACCATGTAGGGGCGCACGTACCACAGCGCCCAGAGCATCGGCAGGAGCATGAGCAGCCTGCGCAGGTGGAATCGCCGGGCGATCGAAACTCCCAGGCCGATGCTGGCCACCACGAGGAATGCGTTGAAGCCGTCCTTGTACGTGTCGGAGGTGTGCAACAGGAACGCGGGCATGAACGCTGTCGCGGCGAGCAGGATGAGTGCCGCGCGATCGTCGGCGCCGACGAACCGGGCGAATCTGAAGATCACAATGCACAGCGCGCAGGCGACCAGCGCTACGACAGCTGTACAGGCGAGCGGGGCCGGGCCGCCGCACAGGTAGATGACGAGCGCGAAGATCTGGCACGGGAGGGTCACCGAAGAGACGGTGCTGATGTCTTCCGACGTGATGAACGTGATTCCCTCACGTTCCCAGTGCCTGACGATTTCCCGCGCGATTCCCTCGTACGTCAGGTTGTCGCCGCCGTATTCAATGACGCCGGATCGCATGACCGTGACATGGAGGACCAGCCGGAGCGCGAACGCGAACAGCAGAATCGGCAGCGCCCGACGCGCCACTTCCGCGGGCAGGTTCGCGCGGACAAGGAAGATGAGCGTCATCGCGGCGACGGCAATGATGAAGTACTCCACGAAAGACCACCTTCTGTCCGCCTCAATACGGTGCCCCGGAGAGCAGCGGTCGGTTGCGCACAACCGGTAGATCAACTCCGGCCGACGATGTTAACTCCGTGGCTGCGGGCAACATGACTCCATATGACGTGCATGGGGCGATGATTGCCCGTCGTTGCCGATTCTTTCCGCCGCCGTATGCCGCGCGTCGAGCACCGGTGCCCCCAAGTCGGCGCAGACTTCCGGCCGGCTGTTCAGGATGGCTTGATCATGCTCAGGTAGAAAGCGGGAAAACATTTCGCCACCACCGCGACGGCGTCGGCGAAACGCACCGAATCCGCGGCTAGCGTCTCCGACGTGAACCAGGCCATCACCCAGGAGTCCGGATGAAGTCGGACAACCGGATTCGTGTCATGGAAATCGTCGCGCGGCTGAACGTCGGCGGTCCCGCCACTCAGATAGCGGGGCTGTCGGAGCGGTTGAACCCGGACGCGTTCGACCATCGCCTCTACACAGGTCATGTCGACGCCGACGAAGGTGATCACCTTGACCTGAAGGCTTCGGGGCTGCGGGTCCGCCGGGTGCCGGGTCTGGGCCGGTCTGTCAGGCCCACCGACGACTGCCGGGCGCTCATCCGGCTCATGGCGGCCATGCGCGAGTTCCGGCCGCATGTCGTCCACACGCGGACGGCCAAGGCGGGCGCTCTGGGGCGGGTGGCCTCCCGCCTGTCAGGCGTCGGATCGGCCCGGGTTCACGTGTTCCACGGACACCTTCTCAACGGGTACTTCTCGCGCTCCAAGCGTTCGCTCTATGTCGGCTCGGAACGGTTCCTCGCTTCCCTGACCGACCGGCTGGTGTCCGTCGGATCCCGGGTTCGCGATGAGCTGCTGGCCGCCGGGATCGGCCGTCCCGAGCAGTACGTGGTGATCGCCCCCGGAGTGAAGCTGGGTCCGATCCCCGATCGCGGGGCCGCGCGCCTGGCTCTGGGCCTGCCACCCGACGTGCCCGTTGTGGCGTTCGTGGGCCGCTTGACGCAGGTGAAGCGGCCTGACCGGTTCGTGGCGGCGGCGAGCGCCGTGCTCCGGCGCATACCTGACTGCCGCTTCGTCGTCTGCGGCGGCGGTGATCTCCTCGAGCAGGTCGAGCGGAGCATCGAACCCGTCCGGCCGGCCTTTCACCTGCTCGGCTGGAGAAAGGACGTCGAGACGGTCTACTCCGCCGCCGACCTGGTCCTCCTGACCTCTGACAACGAGGGCATGCCGCTCACACTCATCGAGGCCGGGATGGCCGGTACACCGGCCGTTTCCACCCGGGTGGGCAGCGTCGCCGAGATCGTCAGGCATGGGGACACCGGCCTGCTCGCCGCGGCTGACGCCGACGAGCTGGCGGCACACACCGTGAGGCTGCTCTCCGACCCCGCGCTCGCCCGCCGGATGGGGGAGGCCGCCCACAAGTGGACAAGCACCGCGTTCGCCGTGGAACGCCTCGTCGCGGACACCGAAGCCCTCTATCGACTGCTGGGCGGCGAGCGGCGGGATCGAAGTGTCACCGCAGGAGCAAGGGGAGGAACGGGCAGATGAGGATCCTGGTAACTGGCGGTGCGGGGTTCATCGGCGCGAATCTGTGCCGCACGCTCGCCGCTCGCCCCGAGGTCGAGAGCGTCACCGTCCTCGACGACCTGAGCAGTGGAGATCTCGTCAACCTCGACGGCGTCGGGGTGGACTTCGTCGAGGGCAGCATCCTGGACCGGGACGTCATGGCGGAACTCGCCGCCGACGCGACGGTGGTGGTCCACCTCGCCGCTCGCCCTTCGGTGCCCAGATCGCTGAAGGACCCCCTGGCCTCGCACACCGTCAACACCACGGGCACCCTCCACGTCCTGGAGGCGTGCCGTAAGACCAAGCCGTACGTGATCCTCGCGTCGTCGTCGTCGGTATACGGCGACTCCCAGGAGCCGTACAAACACGAGGACCTGCCGACCAGGCCGCTGAGCCCGTACGGCGCGAGCAAGCTGGCGACCGAGGCCTACGCCCTGGCGTACGCGTCGAGCTACGGGCTGCCCGTCCTGGCCTTCCGTTTCTTCAACGTGTACGGGCCGATGCAGGCCGCCGACCACGCCTACGCGGCCGTCATCCCGGCGTTCGTGTCCGCGGCGCTGCGCGGCCTTCCCGTGCCCGTCCATGGCGACGGCAACCAGGCGCGGGACTTCACCTACGTGGGATCGGTGGCGAACGTCCTCGTCGAGGCGGCCGTCCACCAGGTCACGCACCCGAAGCCGGTCAATCTCGCGTTCGGGACCCGCGTGACCCTCCTGCACCTGAAGGACGTCCTCGCGGACGTTCTCGGCCAGCCGATCGAGGCGACCTTCCTGCCTCCCCGGATCGGCGACATCAGGGAGTCGCAGGCCTCGTCCCGACTGTTGCACGAGCTGTTCCCGGCGGTGTGCCCGGTGTCGCTCGAGGAAGGGCTCCGCATGACGGTGGACTGGTTCGAGAAGGCAGCGGTCTCCAGCTCCGGCGGGCGCGTCTGACCTGCCGCTTCCCCCCGGCAATAGCACCTCTCAACGTTTGTGACTAGGGGAAGCCTGTGAGCACAGCAGCAAAGAGGACCTACCTGATAACGGGCGGCAGCGGATTCGTCGGGTCGCATCTGAGCGACGCGCTGCTCGCTCGCGGTGACTCCGTCGTGGTCCTGGACAACCTGTCGACCGGGCGGCTGGACAACCTCCGGCCGCATCCGGGGCTCCGCTTCGTGCAGGGGTCCGTCCTGGACGAGCTCATGGTGGACGAGCTGGTGCACCAATGCGACGTGGTCGTCCATCTCGCGGCAGCCGTCGGCGTCAAGCTGATCGTCGAGCAGCCGCTGCGGTGCCTGACGACGAACATCCGCGGCTCGGAGATCGTCATCGAGGCCGCGCACCGGTACCGGAAGAAGATCCTGATCACCAGCACGAGCGAGATCTACGGCAAGAACTCCTCGGGCCCGCTGCGAGAGGACGCCGACCGCATCCTCGGCAGCCCGTCCGTCGTGAGATGGGCCTACAGCACGGCCAAGGCCGTCGACGAGATCCTCGCCAACGCCTACCACCGCGAGCGCGGCCTGCCGACGATCGTCGTCAGGCTGTTCAACACCGTGGGGCCACGGCAGAGCCCGTCCTACGGCATGGTCATCCCGCGCCTCGTCCAGCAGGCGGTCAGTGGGGAGCCCCTCACGGTCTTCGGCGACGGCACCCAGACCCGCTGCTTCGCGCACGTCGCGGACGTCGTCGACGCGCTGCTCAGGCTGCTCGACGACGAGGCGGCGATCGGGCAGACCTTCAACATCGGCTCCGCCGACGAGGTCAGCATCCTGGAGCTGGCCAAGCTGGTCGTCGACCACACCGGGTCCACCTCCGGGATCGACTTCGTCCCGTACCACGAGGCCTACCAGCGGGGCTTCGAGGACATGACGCGGAGGGTGCCCGACACCACCAAGCTTCGCGAACTCACCGGCTGGGCTCCACGACACAATCTCGATGAGATCCTCACCGAGGTCGTCAGGAAGGTCCGCGAGGATCTCGCGGCGTCCACCCGGTGAACGGGACGACCGCCCTCGCCGCAGGGGGAGCCGCCATGGTGATCAGCTGCACCGCCATCGTGCCGCTGAGGCGGCTGGCGCTGCACTGGGACCTGACCGACCGCCCCAGCGAGAAGAAGGCCCATGCCCGCCCCACGCCGTACCTCGGCGGCCTCGCGATCACTCTGGGCACGCTCGTGCCCGCGGTCGTGGCGGTCGGCCTCGCCGACCACCGGATCACCGCGGTTCTGCTGGCCGCCACGGCGGTGGCCCTCGTCGGCCTGATCGACGACATCAGGCCGCTGCCCGCGGTGACGAGGCTGATCGTGGAGAGCGTGGCGGCGAGCGGGGTCGTGCTCTCCGGCGTCCACGTCACCCTGCTGGGCGGTTGGTTGGACGGCCCGGTCACCGTGCTGTGGATCGTCGTGCTGTCCAACTCCTTCAACCTGCTGGACAACATGGACGGCGCGCTGGGCTCGGTCGCCACGGTCACCGCCGCCTTCCTCGCCGGGACCGCGTTCGTGACCGGGCAGCCGTCGCTGGGGCTGCTCCTGACCACGCTGGCCTGCGCCGGCCTGGGGTTCCTGCCGCACAACTGGGCGCCCGCGAGGATCTTCATGGGCGACTCCGGATCGCTGTTCATCGGCTTCGTGCTCTCGTGCTCCGCCGTCTTCCTGGTGACGGGGCAGGGCGCGGACACCATGATCGCCGGGTTGCTCCTGCCGACCTTCGTCGCGACCGTCGACACCGGCGTCGTGTTCCTCTCGCGCATGCGGGTCGGCCGCTCGCCACTGGCGGGCGGCACCGACCACGTGTCGCACCGGCTGCGCCGGATGGGCCTGCGCACCCGGGCGGTCGCCGCGACGCTCGGCGTGATCGCGGCGATCGCCGGCGGGCTCTGCCTGTTCACGGCCCTGCACTGGATAGCGCCTCTGGTCACGACGCTGGTCGCGGGTGGCACGGCCGTCGTCCTCATCAGCTTGTTGCAGGGTGTGAGCGTCTACGCACCGGCCGAACGTCTCAAGGCTCCTCCCAGAATCCGTGAAAGGCGGCGTTGATCCAGTGGATCTGCTCTACTACGTGCGGCTCGCGCGCAGGAACTGGTTGCTCCTCCTCCTCTCGCTGGTCATAGGAGTGGCCAGTGCGCTCACGGTCACCGCGAACACGCCGCCGAAGTACGTCGCGTCGATCTCCATGCTGGTCTCCGCCCACGACAAGGAAGGCAGTCTCTCCACGGCGTATCAGGCGGGGATACTGTCGGCCCAGCGAGTGCAGTCCTACGCCACCCTGCTGTCCAGCCGCAGGGTGGTCAGCCAGGTCACCCCGGCCGCGGACGTCCCGCGCCTGCAGGCGAACATCACGACGGAGGTCGTGCCCGGCACCGTACTGCTCCGCGCGGCCGTCACCGACGGGAACCCCGCCCGCGCCGCGCAGTTGGCCAACGCCCTGGGAACCAAGTTCGCGGCACTGATCGACGAGATCGAGCGGCCCACTCCCCGCAGCCGTCCCACCATCAAGGTCACCGTGGTGGACCACGCGGACGTGCCCCAGGTGCCGATCAGCCCCAGGCCGACGGTCGACCTGGCGCTCGGTGTGCTGATCGCGCTGCTGGTCGGCGTGGGCACGTTGGTGCTCCGCGATCGCCTGGACACGACCATCAAATCCTCCGACGCGTTGCAGCAGGCAGCGAAGAGCTCGACTCTCGGCATCATCGGCTATGAGAGGGACGCCCGACGCCACCCCCTGATCGTCCGTCGCGTCGGGCGATCGTCCAGGTCGGAGGCGTTCCGCTCGCTGCGTACGAACCTGCAGTTCATCGGCGTCGACCGGCGGCCCAAATCGCTGGTGATCACCAGCTGCCTGCCCAACGAGGGCAAGTCCTCGACCTCCTCCAACCTCGCCATCACCCTCGCGCACGCGGGCTGGCGGGTGATCCTGGTCGACGGGGACCTCCGCCGCCCGCGCATCCCGGACTACTTCGGCATCGAGGGCGCGGTCGGTCTGACGGACGTGCTGATCGGCAAGGCCCGGCTGAACACCGTGGTGCAGGCCTGGGGCGAGCCCCGCCTGTTCGTGCTGCCGGGTGGCCAGATCCCGCCGAACCCCAGCGAACTGCTCGGTTCGCAGGGCATGCGCCAGGTGCTCGAACAGCTGACGGACAGCTACGACATCGTGATCATCGACGCGCCGCCTCTCCTGCCGGTCACCGACGCCGCGACGCTCGCGGCGATCTGCGATGGCGTGATGGTCGTCGCGAAGTACGGCAAGACCCGGCAGGAGCACATCCTCCGCGCCACGGAGCTGCTGTCGTCGATCAACGCCCGGATCGTCGGCACGGTCCTGAACTTCGTGCCGACCAGGGCCAGCCGATACGACGGGTATGGGTACGGATACGGCGGGTACGCGAGAGAGTCCGAGGACCAGGCGCAGATCAAGACGCCGGAAGTGGTGTGAGCAGCCGGAGCGGGACGGCGAGCGACGCCGCGATCTTCCGTCCCGCCGCCCGGTAGACCCACGGGAAGCCGCCGATCGGATCGGGCACGTCGGGCTCGTCCACCCGGACCAGCCCGCGCAGCGCGTGCGCCTCGGCGACCAGCGCGCGGGCCCGCGCCGCGGCGTCGCGATGGCCGGTGACCGCCGCGGCGTCCACCTCCTGGGCCAGCGCGCCGAACTCGGCGATGGTGAAGGTGTGGGGGGCGGCGGAGAGGCGCATCGTCACCACGTCGGCGCGGTGCGCCGAGGTGGCCGTCAGGATCAGGTCGGCCGTGGCCACCAGCGCGCCGGTCAGCGGACGGGAGACGAAGCCGCTGGGGTCGCCGCCGAGGCGCACCAGCACGCGCCGCGCGCGCTGGGCCATCTCCCTGCCGTGCTCGGCGTGCGTGCCCGCGCTGCCCACCTCGAACGGCGGGCCGAGGGCCGAGCGTGTCAGCCGCTCCGCCAGCGGAGAGCGGCAGATGTTGCCCGTGCACACGAACAGGATGCGGAAACCCGCTCGCGCGTCGCATGTGCCTTCCATGACCGCGACGGTAGGACGCCAAGATCGGACGGCCGCCCGCGGCACGCCGCTCTTTACCCTTTCCGTCAGCGGGTGCTCGCGTCCGGTGCGGGGCAGCCCCGATCGTCCCGGATGATCCGGGTCTCCTGGGGACGTGCCAGCGGCTGCACAGGAACCAGCGGCGGCGCGGCCGAGGCCGGTTCCAGCAGCAGGAACTCCAGCGTCTTCGACTGCCGGGGAGCGAGCTCCAGCATGGTGGAGTAGACGGGATGGGAGCGTTCGACCTCTCTCATGATCCCCGCGGGCTCGCCGTCGATCCGCAGGCCGCCGTACTTGGCGCCGGTCCCGGCGTAGAGCGAGACCCACAGCAGGTTGGACCCGGCGGCGTGGCGCTCGTCGGGGGAGTCGAGCCGGGTGGTGACGTACGACGGCAGTTCCCTGCGCGGCACGTCGTCCTTCAGCCGGACGCGCACCTTCGTGACGCGCTGCCCGTCGCTGCGGCAGGGGCCCAGCTCGTACTCGACCGAGCGGTCCAGGTAGTAGTCGAGCTTGGTGCCGGCGGAATTGTTGATCACCAGCTCGGCGAACGGCCCCGGCTCCCTCGGCAGCGCGCCGCCGAGCGGGGTGTCGGCCAGACGGCGCTCTTCGGCGTCCCTGCGGCTCCAGATCTGGATCCGTCGCTCGTCCACCATCTGCGACAGGGTGGACAGCAGGCTCATGGGGTCCGGGTGGGAGCGGAGCATCGCCTCGCTGACGGCGGCGGCGATCGTGATGAGGAACCTCTTGCGCGCGACCGGGTCCGCGTAGCGGGCGTAGGCCTGCCGCTCGGTGAGGCCGACGACGTTGCCGGCGGTCACGAGTTCGCCGCCGGGGAGGGTCACAGGGCCGATCAGCCGCAGCAGGTGGGAGAGGCCGACGGGATCGGTCGCGACGGCTCCGTCCAACTGCTGGCGGGTCTGTTCCTTCCACAGCCCGGCCCAGGTGGTCGCGGCATACGGGAAATGCGGGGAAAGGTTGGAGTTGGCGAGGAGAGTGAGGGCGCTCGGGCCGTAGCGTGAGAGGAACGCCCGGCCGTGATCGGCGACGGGTGAGGAACCCGAGGTGAGGCCGTTCTTGGCGGACAGGCGGTCGATGCCGAGCCTGCCGCCCGTGGCCTTCAGGATGCCGTAAGCGCCGACCAGGCCCCCCGTGCCCCGCGCCTCGGCGTTGGTCTGGAAGGCCAGGAAGTAGCGGCGCGGGCCGTCGTGGCCCAGCATCGGGGGCAGCAGGGCGGCGGCGTCGGCCGCGGCGCCGAGCCAGCCGTGGAGCTGGTCCACCTCCGCGAGGGCCGTGCCGCGCGCCTGGTCCAGCACGTCCAGGCCGGTGTCGGCCGGGGTGGCGGCCAGGCGCGACCGCGCGGCGCCGATCCGGCCGACAGCGTCGTCCAGGACCGGCGCCGCCGACCTGAGAACGGCCAGCAGGTTCCCCATGTCGTCCATGGAAAGCCCGCTGGCCGTGATCAGGTGCTCGCCGGTCCGCTGCACCCCGGTCAGGACGTCGGTCAGCTCCGCGGCGGTCTCCGCGAGGCCGCGGACGGTCGTCGCACCGTCTCCCACCACGGGGGAGTACGTGATCAACGACCAGTCCGGGCCGCTGGTGAGGCGGCGCGCCTCGGCGGCGTGCCGCTGCGCCTCCGCGAGCGCCCCGGCCATCTGCCCGGGGGCGCTCGCGCGCAGCCGTACCAGCGCGTCCCTGGTCGCCTGCAACTCGTCCCGGACGTTCAGGCCGAGGTGCGCCGACCAGCCGCCGACGAGCGCGAGGCCCGTGGCGGGGCCCAGCAGGCCGAAGGTGAGCCGACGGCGCTTCTTACCGCGCACTTGTGCTTCGGCGACGCCGGACGGCGATCAGCGTGCTGGCGGTTCCGACGAGGAGCAGGCCCGCGCCGGCCGCCACCAGGGTGCTCACGGGAGCACCGGTGAACGGCAGCTGAGGACCGCCCCCAGGACCGCCGCCAGGCCCGCAGTTGGCGCCGCAGGGACCCCCGGGACCGCCGGGACCGACGACGCCGTTCGGACCGCCTGGGCGGCCCCTGACGGTGACGTCGACGTCGATCCGCTGCCGCGCGGTGTTCTCGACGCGGGGCTCCGTGTTGGCGTCGGTCTCCTGCTCCTGGATGTTGGGCGTCGGCGGGTAGGGATTGGGCTCCGCGATCATGGGTGCCGCGTGGCTGGTCGTGGCTGCCGCCACTCCGGCGGTGCCGAACGCGATTCCGCCTCCGACGGCCACCGCGACGAGAATAGGTATCCTGTTTTTTTCTGCCATTTCGGACTCCCCGTGACGGTTGCTCGGGTCATAGAACATTTCGCCCGGAATGCCAGCGACATGTTCACTACGCAACCGTTATATGCGCCCAGCCGATAGGTACTCCTTTTGGCGCACCATTCTTACCGAATGATCACTGATGGTTCTCCGTATGTTGACGATCAGCCCCGGCTCGGCGGCGTGGGGAGGGGCGATGGCGCGGGTCGTCCCCAGCGGCCGACGCGGCGCGGCGCCTGGCGCGCGACCTCCGCCCGCACCGGGCCGGACGCGGCGCGTGGCGCGCCGCCCGACTCCTCGCACTCGGCCGGACACGGCGCATCGGGCGCCCACCTGTCGTTCGTCTCGAATCCGGCCGGACGCGGCGCATCGGACGCCCGCCCGCACTCGCCCGCCCGTCGTTCCTCTCTAAACCGGCCGGACGCGGCGCGTATTGTGCGGGCGTTCCCTTCACAACCGGCCGGACGCGGCGGGTGGCGTGCGGGAATTCCCCCACAACCGGCCGGACGCGGCGGGTTGCCGTGTTCGGCGATGTTGATCAGAGACGCTAGCGCGTGCGGCGGGCGTTCACGGTGCAACACGCCCTGTGGCACGAGCCCGATGTCGCAGGCCCCATGTCAGTGCCGGTTGGAAAGGGCGCACTTGCCCGGTGTGTCGGCGCGGGCCCCCTTGTTCAGGCGCCTCCCGCACCTTCGTAGCGGGCGCGAGCATGCGCCACCGTAGCCGTGGCGACCGACGCCGAGCCCGACGGCCACCCGGGGCCCCGACGGCCACCCGGGGGTGGCACAGCTGCGGGCAGGGCGACCGGACGGCTGAGTCGCGGGCAGGGCGGCCAGGCGGCGGTGTGGTCGCCTTCGGGAGACCGGCGGCGGTGGTGCGGGGCTCCCGGGGCTGGTGTGGGAGCCCAGGGGGATGGTGGTGTGAGAGGCCGGGGATGGTGGTACTGGAGCCCCGGGCCGGGTCAGGTGGTGTCGCGGGAGAGCCAGAGGCCGATGGCGGTGACTCGGGAGTCGACCCCGAGCTTGGCGTAGATGCGGTTGACGTGGTTCTTGACGGTCTTCTCGCTCAGGAACAGCCGCTGCGCGATCTGCCCGTTGGACTGGCCGGTGGCGATCAGGTCCATCACCTCGGCCTCGCGTTTACTCAGAGACGTGAGCACGCTGTCGAACGCTGCGTCGTCGACTCTCATCCGGCCTCCGGGGGCGCGCAGACGGTCAGATCGCCGATGGCCCCCGTGCTTCCGGCGTTAGCGGTAGACAGTGAGCATAACTCGCATTGTCATGTTTTGGGGACAATGCCGGAGAAACAAGACGGCCGGCCCCGTGGGACCGGCCGCTCGCGTGGGGTGAGTGAAGGGACTTGAACCCTCGACATCCAGGACCACAACCTGGCGCTCTGCCAACTGAGCTACACCCACCAAGGCACCGCTGGATGGCGGCACAGGAAAAGTGTAGCGGTGTTCGGGAGTCTTTACGCCACTCGATTAGCCGGTGACCCGCTCCGCCAGCGTCCTGGCCGTGGACGAGTCGGGCCCGGGCTGCGCCACGAACACCGCCGCGCGGTAGTACCGCAACTCGCGGATGCTCTCGGTGATGTCGGCCAGCGCGCGGTGCCCGCCCTGCTTCTCGGGGGCCGCGAAGTAGACCCGAGGGTACCAGCGGCGCACCAGCTCCTTGATCGACGAGACGTCGATCATCCGGTAGTGCAGGAAGGCGTCGACGGCGGGCATGTCGCGCGAGATGAACGTGCGGTCGGTGCCGATGGAGTTGCCGCAGAGCGGCGCCTTCTTCGGCTCGGGAATGTGCCGGCGGATGTACTCCAGGACGAGCGACTCGGCCTCCGCAAGCGTCACGCCGCCCGGCAGCTCGGGCAGCAGCCCCGAGGCCGTGTGCATCTCGCGGACCACCTGCGACATCTGCTCAAGGGACTCGGGCGGCGGCTTGATGACCACGTCCACGCCCTCGTCGATCTGGTTGAGTTCGCTGTCGGTGATGACGCACGCCACCTCGATGAGGGCGTCGCGGCCCAGGTCGAGCCCCGTCATCTCACAGTCGATCCAGACCAGCAAGTCACTCATTCGATCTCCTCGCCCAGCGGCTCGGAGCAATCCGCCCGCTTGTTACCCCTCCAGCCTAGTGCCACCGCTTACGCGGGCTTGAGCGAGGCGAGAACCTGCTCGACCACGCCGGTGCCCAGGTTGTCGGGGACCGAGACGTAGAGGATGGCGGGACTCTGGCCTTCGCCCCGGTCCATGAGCACGATCGCGCCGTTCTCCTTGTTCCACTTGTAACCCTTGGCCTTGGTCACCTGGGAGAAGTCGAGCTGGAACTGGAGCACCCAGGCGTCGTGGTCGCCGATCTTGATGGCCTTGTCCTGGACGAGCTTGTTGCTGTGCTCGAGCTGGTAGAACCGGGAGCTGAAGTCCGCGAAGACGACCTTGGCCGTGGTGCCCAGCCCCTGCTTGCCGCCGTACGGGTAGAGCTGGTTCAGCAGGCCCGTGTAGACGTTGCCGATCCAGTTGCCCTTGCCGTCGTACTTCTCCTGGGCGACCTTCTCCACGGCGCTCGTCCAGAGCTGCTGGGTGGGGTCGGCCCCGTTGAGCTGGCTGTAGTCCGGCACCGTCCAGCCTTCGGGCGGCTGGTAGGAGATGCCCGTCTGCGGGTCGGCGATACGGCCGTCCTGTGGCTGCGGCAGCTCGCCGGTGGGCGTCGGCTGCGGGATGGCCGTGCCCGGGTCCTGCGGCTCCTCGGTCTCGGTGGGACGCGCGGCGGTGGCCGAGTCGCCGCCGCTGTTCAGGAAGAAGATGCCGCCCACGACGATGAGCGCGACCACCACCAGCGCGGCCAGGCCGCCGAACACCCAGGGCAGCGGGTTGCTCTGCTTCTGCGGCGGCGCCCCGTAGCCCGGGCCGCCCCACTGCGCCCCGCCCTGACCGTATGACGGCTGGCCGTAGGAGGGCTGACCGTAGGACGGCTGGCCGTACGAGGGCTGGCCGTACGAGGGCTCGGTCTGGGCGCTGGGCGCCTCACCGTACGCGGGCTGGCCGAACGTCGGCTGGCCGTACTGGAGCGTGGGGTTCGCCGGGGTCGCCGACCAGTCGGGGGCCTGCGGCCCGGAAGACGGCTGCGGCCCAGAAGGCGGCTGCGACCCGGACGGCGACTGGGGCCCCGAGGGGGACTGGGGCCCTGTGGCCGGTTGGGGCCCGGAGGGCGGTTGCTGCTGCTGCGGCGCTCCCTGCTCCAGCGGGTGAGTGGCGTCGGTCCACTGGTTGCCGTCCCACCAACGGAGTTGGGGCGAACCGTACGGGTCGGGGTACCAGCCCGCGGGGGTCTGCGTGGTCATGCTCGTCAGATTAGTAAGAACCGCTTTGAGATGCATTGTTGGAGCGTGATCAACACTTGTACGTGAAGCTGGCCTTCTCCGTCCTGAGCGGCCCGGGAGACAGCACGCGCAGCGTGGCCGTCGCCCTGACGGTGGATTTGCCCTTGAGCTCCCACCTCAGCGGCACCACGTAGGACGTCTGGTCGGAGGTCGTACGCAGGGTCCGTTTCACCACCTCCTTATCCAGGCTCTTCCGCCATTCATAGGAAATTTCGCCTGCCGCGCCATTTGTCACGATCGTTCCCGTGATGACGACGGCGCTGTCACAGCCCTGGGTCTTCTTCGGCGCGGCCACGTCGACCGACGTGATCGCCAGCTCCGGCGCGTCGCCGAGCTTGATCCAGGCCACCACCGCCCCCGCCGCGATGATCGCGAAGACCATCGTCGCGCTGATCGTCCGGCGGCGGCGGGCTCGCGCGGTCTTGCTCGCCCGCTCCGACCGCTGCAACGTCCGCGCCTGGTCGCGCCCTTCGCGCCAGATCCGCTCCGCGGTCGTGCCCGGCGGCTGCTGCTGCGGCTCGCTCGCGACCCCGGGGCCGAAGTGCATCGGCGCGGCGAGGTTGCCCGGCACGTGCAGGAGCGTGACGATATCCCCCTCATCACGGTCCACCGACGCCCCGAGCGGCGGCTGGGCGAACGCCGACCGTCCGCGTGCCGCCTGGGCCAGCCGGTCACGGCTGATCTGGCCGCCGGGGAGCTCGGCGCGTCCGGCGAGCAGCGTGTCCCTGGCCGCGGCCAGGCCGCGGGTGGTGGCGGCCGCCGCCGCCCGCTCGAACAACGCGGCGG